>CAZRHX010000130.1:0-5205 GCA_964599855.1 uncultured Tissierella sp.
ATTTCTTCTTTATTCTCATTTTCATTTTTAAAATCAAAAGACCCACTCTTTGCTATTATGCCTAAGTTATCTTCTAATTCTTCTCTAGACATACCCATACCAGTGTCTTTTACAGTAAGCTCTCTATTTTCTCTATTTATAGAAATTTCTATATAGAAATTCTCTTTATTAAAGTCTATATTTTCATCAGTAAGAGCCTTATAGTAATATTTATCTATAGCATCACTTGAATTAGATATAAGTTCTCTTAAAAAAATTTCTTTATTTGTATATATTGAGTTAATCATTAAATCTAAAAGTCTTTTAGATTCTGCCTTAAATTTTCTTTTTTCCATAATAATCTCCCTTTTCCCATTTTTTAGCAGTCATCACTCTGGATTGCTAATAGTTATTTTATATCATATTTGCTTTTTAAAGTCAAATATAAAAGACCATCTTAATTTTAAAATTAAAATAGTCTTAACTTTTATCTATAATTTTAAGTTAAAATAATGAAAGTTGAATTTCATCTAAAGTAGAAAGATTAGATATTGTGAGACCTATTAGTCTTATCTTTTTATCTAATTCTACTTCATTTAAAAGCATGTTTGATAATACATATATATCCTTTGAATTATTTATATCATAATCTAAAGTTCTGCTGCGAGTTTTAGATTTAAAATCTTCATCTTTTATCTTTAATGTAATAGTTCTTCCTTGAATTCTCTTTGATTTTAACTCTGCTTCTATTTCTAATGAAAACTCATAAAGATACTCTTTTAGAACTTCTTTTTCTCTAGTAGCCAAGTCAAAAGTAGTTTCTGTTCCCAGAGATTTTCTTTCCCTTTGAGTTTCAAGTTTTCTATTATCAATTCCCCTTATTCTAAAATAAATTTCAGTCCCATGCTTACCTAAGAGTTCTATAAGAAAGTCTTGAGATAATTCAATTAAATCTTCTACTTTATAAATACCTATATCATTGAGTTTTTTAGCCGTTTTTCTTCCGATACCATGAATTTTATTTATCGACAAGGGCAAAAGTATTTCAGGGACCATATCAGAACTTATGATTTTCATACCATCTGGCTTATTCCAATCAGACGCAAGTTTTGCTAAAAACTTATTATAAGATAGTCCCATAGAAAAAGTTAGTCCAGTTTTTTTAAATACTTCTTTTTTTATCTCCAGGCAAGCCTCAACTTTGTCGGTTTCAATCTTGGATATATCAAGATATGCTTCATCTACAGATACTTGTTCTAAAATATCTGTAAAATCACTTAATATACGAAAAACTTCTCTTGATGCATCTCTGTATCTTTTTATCCTAGTTGGTACAAAAATACCTTTAGGACACATTTGTTTTGCCATAAATATAGGCATAGCCGAGTGTATCCCATACTTCCTAGCTTCATAATTTGCAGTGGTAACGATACCATGATTACTATTTCCCCCAACTATTAAAGGTTTTCCTTTCAAACTAGGATTATCTCTTTCTTCAACTGAAGCATAAAAAGCATCCATATCAATATGTAGTATGCTTAAGTCTTCTTGTAATTTGTATTGCATTAGACTTTCACCTTTCTACTAATCTCAATATTATTATATCATATGTCAAGTTTTATTTCTATCAACATAAAAAAACCACAGAAATTGTCTGTAGTTTTTCTTATCCTCCAAGATATGCTTTTTTAACTTCATCATGATCTAAAAGATCTGATGCCTTTCCTTCTAATTCTATTTTACCATTTTTTATTATATAAGCTCTATGAGCACATTGAAGAGCCATATTTGCATTTTGTTCTACCAACAATACTGTAGTACCAGATTTATTTATGTCTTTAATTATATCAAAGATTCCCTTTACTATTAATGGAGCTAGACCCATTGAAGGTTCATCTAATAATAGTAGTTGCGGTCTAGATAATAAAGCTCTTCCAATAGCTAACATCTGCTGTTCACCACCAGATAAATTAGATGCATCTTGATTTTTTCTCTCATACAAAATTGGAAAAAGCGAATAAATATTTTGAATATCTTTTTCAATTTCAGATTTATCTTTCCTAGTAAAAGCACCTATTTCAATGTTTTCATATACACTCATATCTGCAAAAACTCTTCTACCTTCTGGAACGTGAGATATTCCCATTTTTACTATTTCTGATGCTGGAAATTTTTTTAAATCTTTTCCTTCAAATAATATATTTCCACTCTTTGACTTTTCAAGTCCTGAAATAGTTCTAAGTGTTGTTGTTTTTCCTGATCCATTTGCTCCAATAAGTGTTACTATTTCACCTTTATTTACATTCATACTGATACCTTTTAGTGCATGAATACCACCATAATAAACATGTAAATCTTGTAATTCTATCATTTTATTCACCACCTAAATAGGCCTTTATGACCCTTGGATTCTTTTGAATAGCTTCTGGATTCCCTTCTGCTATTAATTTACCATAATCAAATACAAATAGATTGTCACAAATATCCATTACCAATGACATATCATGTTCTATGAGAATTATTGTTAAGTTAAATTCTTCTCTTATCCAATTGATAAGATTAGTTAAATCTCTCGTTTCATTGGCATTCATTCCGGCTGCAGGCTCATCCAACAATAGCAATTTAGGTTTAGACGCTAAAGCTCTAGCTATTTCTAGTTTTCTTTGTTCACCATAAGGAAGGTTTTTAGATAGAATATTTCTTTTATCATAAAGATTAAATATTTTTAATAACTCTACAACTTCTTTAATTCCTTTTTCTTCTTTTTTAAAATAAGATGGAAGATGAAACATGGCAGAACTTATTCCATATTTAAAATTATTATGATATCCTATTAAAACATTTTCTAAGACTGTCATATCTTTAAACAATCTTATATTTTGAAATGTTCTAGCTACACCATGCTTAGTCATTTTAAATGGTCTAAAGTCTTTAGATGATACCTCTTCTTTAAGTCTATACACTATATCTCCAGAAGTAGGTTTATAGATACCAGTAAGCAAATTGAAAAAAGTAGTTTTTCCCGCCCCATTAGGTCCAATAATCCCTACTATTTCTCCTTCTTCTATAGACATATTTATATCTGATACTGCCTTTACGCCTCCAAAGGTTTTATATAAATTACTTACTGTCAGCATATCCATCTAAATCACCCTTTTTCTTAAATAATTTAAATTCTACATTTCCCATAATCCCTTGAGGTCTATATACCATTATTAAAAATAATATTATTGCATAAATTACCATTCTCAATTCAGGTATATTTTGTAAAAATACTGATATCAAAGATAAAGCTATGGCTCCTATTATAGAACCAGTTACACTTCCTAAACCTCCAAATACTACTATAACCAATATATCTACAGATTTCATAAATCCAAAAGAGTCTGGTTTTATAAAAGAGAAATAGTTTGCATAGAGTGCTCCTGCAATCCCTGCAAAAAATGCACCTATAGTAAACACTAATATTTTATAATAAGTAGTATTTACTCCCATAGATTCTGCTGCTATTTCATCCTCTCTTATGGCTATACAAGCCCTTCCATGATAAGATTTTATAAAGTTATAGATTATAAAAACTGTTAAAACTACTAAAAAATAAGTCCATGTCCAGTTTGTATATTGAGGTATGTCATTCAGTCCCACCGCTCCACCTATATAATCATTGTTGATTGCAACTATTTTTACTATCTCTCCAAATCCTAAAGTTGCTATAGCCAAATAATCCCCTCTAAGTCTTAAAGTTGGAATCCCAATCAATACGCCTGCAGCTGCAGCAGAAACTGCAGCTACCATTATTCCTACAATAAAAGGTAAGCCAAGTTTTGCTGTTATAATTCCTGAAGCATAAGCTCCTATAGACATAAAAGCTGCGTGACCTAAAGAAAACTGTCCCGTAAATCCAGTTATAAGATTCAAACTTACTGCCAAAATAATATTTATACCTATTAAAATTAAATTTAATTGAATATAAGAATCTATAACACCTAAGCGTGTTAAAATTTCAACAATAGCATATAAAACTAATATTGCTACAATATTGAAAATATTTTTCTTGTTTAAAATTTTCACGTCAAACCCTCCATTAGACCTTTTCTTTTACATCTTTACCTAGGAAACCAGCTGGTTTTAACAAGAGTACTAGTATCAGTATTGCAAAGGCCACAGCATCTTTATATAAAGATCCACCCAATGAACTTATAGTTGTCTCTGTTATTCCTAAGAAAAATCCTCCAAACACAGCTCCTGGTATGATGCCTATACCACCAATTACTGCTGCAACAAAGGCCTTTAAACCTGGTACTGCACCCATAAGCGGATTAATCGAATTATAATATGTTCCTACCAATACTCCTGCAGCTCCAGCCAATGCTGATCCAATTGCAAATGTATTAGATATAGTTTTATTGATGTCTATTCCCATAAGTTGTGCTGCATCTCTATCTAAAGATACTGCTCTCATTGCCTTTCCTACTTTAGTTCTATGAATTATATATTGAAGTATTAGCATTAAGGAAATTGTAACAACAATTATATAAACATTTTTAATATCTAATACTGCACCAGTGTTGAATATGCTTATTTGCTTATCTGGTATTAGTTCTGGAAATGTTCTTGTATCTGGTTTAAAAAGATACATCATTCCATATTGTAAAAATAAAGATACACTTATAGCAGTAATCAAAGCTGCAATTCTAGTAGAATTTCTAATCGGTTTATATGCAATTTTTTCTATTATTACACCTAATATGCTACATATAATCATAGATACAATTAAAGCTGGAAAAAAACCAAAATTTAAAAATGTAGTCAATGCAAAACCTATATAAGCCCCAATCATATAAATCTCTCCGTGAGCAAAATTTATTAATTTTATAATTCCATAAACCATAGTATATCCAAGAGCCATCAATGCATAAATACTTCCTAAAGATATTCCATTTATTATTTGCTGAATAATTTGTTCCATAATAATCACTCTCTTTTTTCTATATTATCAGAAAACCATCTAATAGTTTTAATAATTTTACAAGAGATGGCAATCTCCATCTCTTGTAAAATTATTTTTTATGGTTCTAATTTCTTTAAGAATTCTGGTTGTCCATCTACTAATTCAAGAATCGTTACTGCTTTTACTGGATTGTGTAATTCATCTATTGATAAAGTTCCTGTTACACCTTTAAAATCTTTAGTTGATGCTAAAGCCTCTTTTATTTTTTCAGAATC
>CAZRHX010000131.1:0-5168 GCA_964599855.1 uncultured Tissierella sp.
TAACCGGCTTTATAATGATACAATATTTTGTTGAAAATGTCAAGCTGCTTTTAAATAAAATATTCATTATCTTTTTTTACAACTTCCTCTTTTCTTGATCCTTATAGGTAATTCTATATCTTCTTTGCTATTATCCTTTTTCCCTGAAATAATTTTTAATATTTTTCTAATAGATACAGCTCCCATATCATAATATGGTTCTTTAATAGTAGTAAGAGTAGGTCTATAAATAGAAGCTACACTTATATCACCATATCCAGCTACAGATATATGTTCAGGAACATATATCTCTTGATCATATAAGTAATTCATAAGACCTATAGCTAACTCATCTTGACAACAAAAAACTGCAGTTACTTTGTTAGCTAAAATAAATTCCAGTATATCTTCTCCATGTTTATAAGTACTTTCTATTCTACGAGCATCAATTTTATAAAGAATAGGTTCTTTATTTATTTCTTGCATACTCTCTTTATAACTTTCTATTTTCCATCTTTCTGTAGTTGAATTTATGTACTTTTCCTGGGTTAAGTAAAGTATATTTTCATGACCTAACTCGATTAAATATTGCATCATCATATTTACCGCCTTTTTATTATCTAAAAAGACTGTAGGAAGACTTGGAACATAGTAATACCTATTAAGGTATACTACTTGGAGTTTGAGATTTTCTATATAATCTATTATTTTATCATCTACAATCTCAGAAACTAATATTATACCTTCTACTTGTTTAGTTTTAAATAGTTGTAAAAACTTCATTTCCATTTCTGGGTCTCCATAACTGCTGGCCAATATTATATCATAATTATACATTCTACCCACTTCTTCAATACCTCTTACTATCTGAGATATATAATAGCTCCCTATATCATCTACTATTACTCCTATTAAATTAGATTTTCTAGTTACTAAACTTCTAGCAATTTCGTTTGGTTCATATCCTAGAACTTCTATTGCATGGAGTACTTTTCTTCTAGCTTCTGGACTTACTGGTTTAGAATCATTTATAACTCTAGAAACAGTAGAGATTGAAACTTCTGCCATTTTTGCTACATCTTTTATTGTGATTGTCATAAAAACACTCCTTTCTAAATAGATCTATTTATTGTATTTTACTTTATAGCAATCTTGCTATTCCTTATTTATCGACTCATATAATTTTTCAAAGTATAGATTAAATATTTCTAATTCTGAACTAGTAAATTTATCTAAGTTAAAAGATAAATAACTTCTTCTTTTTTGTAAAACGTTTTCCAGTATATAATATCCTTTTGGTAAAACTTCAACCATTACAAGCCTCTTATCTTTTACATCTTTTTTTCTTATTACCAGCCCTGTCTTTTCCATCCTATCAATTAAGTCTGTAATCGTACTGCATGCAAGATCCATATCTTGACTCAAATCTCCAATAGTCATACTTTTATGATGGATGATAGTTTGTAGAGCTGTAAATTGTGGAATTGTTATGCTTAAACCATTTATTATTTTTCTACCTTCTATTCTTATCTTGTAATCTATTTATTCTTCTAAGGTATTTTTCAATATCTGATATGTTTTCATACATCCAATTACCTTTTTTTAATTTCTTTATTTACTATTATTTTCATGCCTTTAGCTACTACTTTAAAATTAGCTGGTAATCTTCCTCCTGCTTCTCCATCTACATCTATAGTTATATTTTTCTTTGCTTTTACTAATATCTCTTTGGTTTTAAAATATATTACATTTGGATGATTTATATGATCACCTTTTAAGACATTAAAAAATATATTTGCAAGTTCAGGAATATCAGAGTTTTTTATAATTAATACATCCATAAGTCCATCCAATACATCGGCATCAGGAGCTAGTTTTTTAAATCCTCCTATAGATGCGCTATTAGATATAAGAAATAACAAAACATCTTCCTCTGCAGTATATTCCTCACTCTCAAAGCTTATATGAATAGGTTCAATTCCTTCCAATATGAGAGCTCTTAGACCTTCAAAATAGTATGCCATCCTTCCAAGTAGAGCTTTGGCTTCTATCGGTACTTGGTAACCTACATCTGTTAAAAGACCTCCTGCTGCAACGTTTACAAAGTATTTATCATTTATTTGTCCTAAATCTATTTCTACTATGTTTCTATTTTTAATCATTTGAAAAAAATCAGGAATTTTAGTAGGCATGCCTAGGTAGTTTGCAAAGTCATTTACTGTTCCACTTTGAAGGATAGCGACTGGTAATTTATTTGAGCTCTTAGCTATGCCTGTTGCAACTTCATTTACTGTCCCATCCCCACCAGATACTATAATAGTATCCCAATCTCCGCTACTACAAGTTTTTATGGTTTCATTTATTGCATCTTCTTTTTTTTCAGTATAATACTTACCTACTGTATATCCATCATCTAGCAAAAGTTTACAAAGATAGTCAATTCTAGGTTCTATGGTTTGCCTTCCTGAAGAAGGATTTATAATTAGTTTTATTCTTTCCATTTAATCAAGCCTTTCAGTATATTAAAAATCCTTTACCACCCATTTTCTGCCATACTTATAGATACAATATATATTATATTGAGAAATATATCAATATTTAATTGTATCTATACTTCCAGCAAATAAAAATAAGCCTTTGGAAAGGCTTATTTACTTGATAGCATGTTTTTAATCACTTCGATTATCTCTTTTATTGTATTTAGATAATCTGTTATTCCTTTTGTACTAGTCTGGAATGTATGAGCTGTATCCACTATACTATTTGTTACAGTATCAAAAGTTTCATGAGCTTTCTCTGTTACATTCTCAACACTATCAGTTATATTGCTGACATTTCCTGATATGTTGTTTACATTAGATAATAAGGAATCAAGCTCTGGGCTTAGAGTTGTGATCGTCCTATTTACTTCTTTAGTTATTTCATTCACATTATAGCTTATATCAGGTAATTGTTTTATAGTTATATCTATCTCCTTAGAGTTTTCTTCTAAAACATCTTTTACATTTCCTAATATTTTATTTACTTTCATAAATACCAATACTAACACTATACCTATTGCTATTCCTATTAAAAATAGAATAAGTGTAAATAAATCATTTATAGTTAAATTAGCAGTCATATTTTCACCTTTTTCCTATTTTATACTTATTGTTTAAGCTTTCTTATTTAATGTCTTTTTTTACATCTTTTTTTACATCTTTTGCAACATCTTCTACATTTCCCTTTAAATCTTCGACGTCTTCTTTAGCATCCTCCATTCTGTCTTTTACTTCTTCTTTAGTTTCTTTTACATTACCTTTTATATCTTTATATCCTTTTTTTAGATCTTTTGCTACTTCATCTTTTACATTCTTCATCTTTGCGATATTGTCTTCTAAGTCATTAGAAACTTTTTCTTTGAAATCTTTAGCTTCTTCCATTTTTTCATCCACGGTTATTTTAACATTGTCAGCTACTTCTTTAGATTTATCCTTTATATCGTCTCTAGTCTCTTTACCCGATTGTGGTGCTAATAAAAGTCCTGCTACAGCTCCTACAGCTGTCCCGATTGCTGTACCTGCAACAACATTTTTAGCTGTTTCCATTTTCTTTTTTCTGGCTAACTCTTTTCTTTTGTTTTCTAAAATCTTACCTATCATTAGAAATCTCCCCTTTAAATTTATTTTTTATTTATTGTCTTTTATTTAATACCCTATTAATATTATCATAATCATAGGCTTTAATATTTAATAAAGACTCAATCTTTATTTCTTAAAGTTAGATATTATATAAATTATAAACACAATTAAATCAAAATATAAAAAGCCCTTAAGTCTAAACCTAAGGGCTTTTTATATAACCAAAATGCCGTAAACCTAGATAATTCACACCCGCCTTTTTATAGGTGGGTCTCTTGTTGATATATTCTAACGTCCACTTAAAAGAGGCTTGTTATCCTATATCAAACGCAGACTCCCATGTCTGTTATGTCGGTTGAATTACAAAGACTTACGAACATTTCAGTTTCTTTTCTAATTATCATTATATACTTAATCATCATTTTATTCAAGTATTTTAGAAATCTATTTTCTTGTGGTAATTTAAACATAGTCTTTATTTATATTTAATTTAATATTTATATTTCGATCTAATTTTTATTCCTTTCTATATTCGATAGAAGATTTCTGTTTTTTTACTCAATCCTATCTTACTGATCTTAATACTTATATTAAAATATATTTGTAATTTTTTTATAATTTTTACAATCAGATATTACTAGAATATTTTTATTTAATTAAAATAGTTCATAATAATCGCGATATGTGTTATTATTTATTATATAATGTAATTTAGAATTACAAATTCATCTTATTAAAGATATAGAAGGAGTAGAATGACTTTTGAATAAAAATAGAAAAATAAACATCATCTCTAATAAAAACTTTGAATCAAGAAAAGCTTCTGCCAATTTAAAAGAAAAATTATTTGATAAAGGCTTTATCGCGCTAGATAAGTATGATCCTACTGCTGAATTAAATGTTTGTGTAGGTGGTGATGGAGCTTTTTTAAGAGCAGTTCATAGAAACAAGTTACCATCTATTCCTTTTGTGGGAATAAATACAGGGCATTTAGGTTTCTTTCAAGAAATTTCACCTGAAAATATGGATGGGTTTATCTCACAATATATAAACAAAGATTATGAAGTAGAGGAAATTTACTTAGTTAATACAGAAATATTTACAAAAAAGAAAACTTATTATTTAACAGCTGTAAATGAAATTGTGATAAAGGGAATACAATCTAAAGTAATTCATTTAGATCTCTCTATCGATGGAAATCATTTAGAAAAGTTTAGTGGTGATGGTATCATTGTTTCTACTCCAGTTGGAAGTACAGCTCATAATTTTTCTGCAGGAGGAAGTATAATACATCCTTCTTTAAAGACTTTACAAATAACTCCATTGGCTCCTATAAGTTCTAAAGCATATAGGTCCCTTATGAGAAGCGTTGTAGTGCCAGGAGATTTAGTAATTAAAATAAAACCTGAGTTTTGTTATGCCAATTCTACTCTTCTTTTAAATGATGGAATGGAGTTTAAATATGATAATATAAACTACATCAATTTAAAAATTTCTAATAAAAAAATATATAAACTAAACTTTAACAAAGATTATTATTGGGATAATTTAAAAAGTAAATTCTTATAA
>CAZRHX010000132.1:0-2757 GCA_964599855.1 uncultured Tissierella sp.
AAGCACATACTAAAGACTTGGTATTTGGAGCAGAGCATGAATTTTTTGATGAACAAGGAACAATGCGTTTTAAACCTTTCAACGAGCATTATGGAATTGAATGGAAAGACAGTAGATCCATAGACATGGGTCTAAAGTACTCAGCAATAGATAATGAAAATATAGATGTAGTTATGGTTTATTCTACAGATGGACTAAATAAAAAATCAGAATTAAAGGTATTGGAAGATGATCTTGCTTTCTTCCCTGAGTATTATGCTTCATTTTTAATTAGGGATGATTTATTTGAAAAATATAAAGAAATAGCTCCAGAGTTAGAAGAGATATTACTTAGCTTTTCAGATACTTTGGATAATGCAACTATGTCAGAGATGAACTACGAAGTAGATTCAGGAGATAAGACAGCAAAAGAAGTAGCTAAAGAATTTTTAGAAAAAGAAGGATTGTTAAAATAGTATATAAAAAAGCTTATGACATAAATTTATGTCATAAGCTTTTTTTATGAGGCTATATCCTTTGATACTCTCATTCTGTATATCTCCATTAATTCATCTTCAGTTATATCTCGACTATCTTTATCAAGTACAACCTTTCCCTTATCTAACATTACAATTCTATCTGAATAGTCTATAGCATCTTTCATATTATGAGATATCATTATAGTTGTGATATTATGTCTTTCGATTACTTCTTTAGTTTTTTCCATAACTACGAAAGATGTCTTAGGATCAAGTGCTGCAGTATGTTCATCTAAAAGAAGTAAATCAGGAAGTTTCATAGTTGCCATTACAAGTGAAAGTGATTGTCTCTGACCGCCAGATAAATATTTTACTTGAGTATTTAATTGATTTTCAAGACCTAAGTCAAGCTCCTTTAAAAGTTTAATATATTCTGGTATTCTATTTTTCTTAATTAATTTTCTTAAAGTAAATGACTCGCTTTTTTTATCGGCCAAACTCATATTTTCAAGTATTGTAAGGGAAGGGGAGACACCCATAGAAGGGTTTTGATAAACTCTACCTATATAAGCAGATCTTTTTTCTTCTCTCAACCTGCCTATATCTTTACCATTTAATATAATTTCACCATCATCTAAAATTATACTTCCAGCAATCATATTTAAAAGTGTACTTTTACCACATCCATTTGAACCGATTATAGCAGTGCATTTGTTTTTTTGTATCTCTAAATCAAAGTCTTTAAATAATTTGATTTCATGTTCTGTTTCTTTATTAAATGACTTTGATAAATTTTTTATTTTAAGCATCTATTTCGCCTCCTTTTTCTTTGATATTAAATATTTTCTTAAGAAAGTTTTTTAGTTTTGCTGAATTATTATTATATGCTATGAAAGATATTACTATAAGTGCGTTTACTGCTTTTAAATCATGATTATCAAGACCTAAATCTATTGCAATTCCACCTATAATCTTATAAACTATAGCACCAAATATAGCTCTTGTAGTATTCTTTAAAAAACTAGAATTCTTATTGACAGTATCTCCTATAATAATAGAAGCAAGTGCTATAACTATTATACCGCTACCCATGGTCATATCTGCAAAACCTTGATATTGAGCCATTAAAGCACCAGATAAAGCTACCAATCCATTTGCAAGCATAAGACCTATTACTTTGTATTTATTGCTACTTTGACCTAGAGACCTTACTAAGGCTTCGTTGTCCCCAGTAGCTATTAGAAGATAGCCTGTCTCTGTTTTTAAAAATAAATCCATCAATACTTTTAAAACTATTATTAAGATAACCAAGAGTAATAGCTTGTTCACATTATCAAAAACTGAAGGAAAATTAAATAATCCGATATTTGCTTTTCCATTAGTTCTTAAATTTACTGAATAAAGAATAGTCATAGTTAAGATTCCGGCAAGTATTGGTTTTATCTTAAGTTTTATAAAAAGTGTAGCGGTTAAAAGTCCTGCAAAGCTTCCAAGAACAAAGGCCAATAGAGAACTTGTAATAGGATTCATTCCACTACTTACAAATCTTGCAAATATAAATGCTCCAAATGGAAATGTTCCTTCTACCGAAAGGTCTGCTATATCTAGTATCTTGTAAGTTAATAGTACTCCTAAAGCAAGTATTCCAAAGATTAGACCTTGCTCTAGGGATGTGATTATAAGTGAATTCATTTATGTTTACCCCCAATTACTACTTTTCAAATTTTATTGCATCTTTAAATGCTTCATTTTCTTTTTTAAGATCAAGTTTTTCCATTGTTACTTCATTGAACACTTTAGATGTATTTTGAGCTTTTTCAATTTCTATATCAGAAGGACTTTCTCCATCTATTAATATTCTCTGTGCCATCAGAGCAGTTTGTTTACCAAGTTCATAGTAGCTAAGTCCATCAGTTATAAGAGCCCCACCTTTAACATGAGAATCTTCTGCTCCAACAATTATCATATTGTTGGCTAAAGCCTTTTCTGAAACTATATTTATTCCATCGGCAACCATATTATCAGTAATAGTGTAGATGGCATCTACTTTTTTAACTAATGAATCCATAGTTTGTGGTATATCATTTATATTTGAAATACCTATAGGAACTATTTCAAGTCCTAATTCACTAGCTAGTTCTTCTGCTAATTTTATTTGTACTTCTGAATTCCTCTCGCTAGTGTTGAACATAATACCTATTTTTTCAATGCTAGGGTCTAATTGCTTAAATAATTTAAGTTGTCTATCCATAGGAGCTTCATCTGATGTACCAGTTATATTAGCTCCTGGTGCTTTCCA
>CAZRHX010000132.1:2767-5096 GCA_964599855.1 uncultured Tissierella sp.
CCAATCATCTACTATATCAGCATCTACAGGATCTGTAACTGCACTAAAAAGAATAGGTATATCTTCAGTAGCTTGCTTTGCAGACTGAACAGCTGGTGTTGCTATAGCATATATAAGATCTACTTTATCACTTGCAAACTTTTGAGCTATAGTTGTAGCCGTTGGAATATCTCCCTGTGCATTTTTAAAATCTATCTTAGCATTTATTCCAAGTTCTTCAAGTCCATCTTCAAAGCCACGTCTTGCATCATCAAGAGCAGGATGTTCTGCGAGTTGACTTATACCTATATTAAATTCTTTACCTTTTTGAGTGTCGGAACCCTGCTCATCTCCATTATTAGAGCATCCAGTTAAAAGCGTTCCACCTACTATTAGAGCTAATATTAATTTACTAATTTTTTTCTTAATCATTTTCTTATCCCCCTAAAGTATAATTTTATGGATAATTAGAAAGATTGAAAAGAGTGTTTTAGAAATAAAAAAACTTTTCGTCTCTATAAACAAACATATCTCAGCTTATTTATAGGGACGAAAAGTTTTTCCGCGGTACCACCCTAATTATGACAAAAGTCATATCTCCAATCAGACCTAACAGTCCTATCCCAGATAACGATGGGCTTTCGTATTTACTTACTTTTAATTTTCAGCAAATCTACTCAGGAGTGTATGTTATATCTTGTTAATACCAGGTTTCACCTTTTCCTAGCTCTCTTTAAATAACAACGATATTTTTCTCTCCATCCAAGTATTTATTTATTAAGTCCATTTTAGCCCTTTAAAGCAAAATTGTCAAGGGCATTTAATAACTTTTTTAAATAAAATAATAGATGGAGAGTTTTGTCTTAATTTACCTATTATAAGCACAAGCAATGTTTAATTTAAAAGATTAAATTATTTTTCAACCATTTTTGCATCTTTGAATAAATCTAAATCTTTATCAAGTTTTAATGCTTCCAATGTATTTTCATTTACTACAACGCTAGTTTTTTCAGCTTTTTCGACAGGAATAGAAGAGGGATCTTTTCCATCAACTAATATCTCTTTAGCCATTCTAGCAGTTTGCTTGCCAAGTTCATAATAGCTAAGTCCATTTGTAATTAGGATTCCACCACCGACTTGACTTTCTTCTGCAGATACAGAAATCATTTCATTTTCAATAAGTTTAGTAGAAACAAGCTCTATAGAAGAAGCAACCATATTATCACTTATTACATAAAGCGCATCAACTTTTTTTAGAAGTGAATCTATAGACTGCGCCATTTCATTTACATTACTAACGCCCATAGTAATAACTTCTAAGCCTTCATCCGGAGCTAATTCTTCAACGATTTTAATCTGACTTTCTGAATTTGCTTCACTAGTATTAAACAAAATTCCTATTTTCTCTATAGAAGGATCTAATTGTTTAAACATCTCAAGTTGAGTTTTAGTTTCTTCAGCCATATCTGATGTACCAGTTATATTTGCGCCCGGTTTTTCCCAATCACTTACTATTTCAGCTTCAACAGGATCTGTAACGGCACTAAATAGCACTGGAATATCTTCAGTAGATTGTTTAGCAGCTTGAGCCGCTGGAGTTGCTATTGCGTAAATTAAATCTACTTCATCTTTTACAAGTTTTTGAGCTATAGTTGTAGATGTAGGAATATCGCCTTGAGCGTTTTGAAACTCTATTTTAGCATTTATTCCAAGTTCCTTAAGTCCATCTTCAAAGCCACGTCTTGCATCATCAAGAGCAGGATGTTCTGCAAGTTGACTTATACCTATTATATACTCATCCTTTACTTCTGTTTTATCTGTTTCAGGTGTGTCTTCTGCTGGTGTGCAAGCTGTAAGAACTAATGACAATAAAATTAAAACTAATAATAAACTACTGATTTTACCTTTTTTCATTTATAATTCCTCCTTTTTTTTTGATTTAAGTGTTTAGAGAATAAAAAAATCTTCCATCCCTACAAACATAAACCTAAAGTTTATATTTATAGGGACGAAAGATTATATTCGCGGTACCACCCTAGTTATGACAAAATAGTCATCACTTAAATCAGACCTAATAGTCTTATCCCCTATAACGATGGGACTTCGTATCTGTCTACTATTAAAATTTCAACAAATCTGCTTAAGAGTGAATATATTATATCTTCTTAATGCCAGCTCTCACCTTTCCTGGCTCTCTTCTGAATAAGATCGGATACATTTTTCTCCATCTATGCATTTCTTATTATTAGTATCTATATTACTTTATAAATAAAGGAATGTCAATAGATTTTTAGAGTTTTCTGATTAATTTATATATTTAAATTAAATAAAGTATAAAAATGGAGTTTAC
>CAZRHX010000133.1:0-4999 GCA_964599855.1 uncultured Tissierella sp.
CTACAGTATTTAGAAAAGTTATATTTCCCTTGAGTTTTCCAGGAGTTATGACTGGTATAACAATGGTATTTATACCAGCGGTAAGTACATTTGTAATTTCAGACCTTCTAGGAGGAGGCAAATATAGTCTTATAGGTAATGTCATAGAACAACAATTTAGAGTTACAGGTGATTGGCACTTTGGATCTGCAATATCTATTGTCCTAATGATCTTTATACTTATAACAATGGCATTTACTTCAAAGTTTGATAAAGAAAAAGAAGGGGGGGGCGGAGGACTATGGTAAGTAAGATTTCTAAGAAAATATATTTATTTTTAATGTTTGCATTTTTATATCTGCCTATAATAGTTCTTATTGCTTTTTCATTCAATGACTCTAAACTTCAAGGAGTTTGGTCAGGTTTCACGCTTAGATGGTATGTAGATCTTTTTAAAGATGCAGAGATTCTAAGAGCTCTTTATACAACCCTTATAATTGCAATATTATCTTCAATTATTTCAACTATAATTGGAACTTTTGCAGCTATTGGAATACATGGAATAAAAGGATTTAGTAGAAAAGTTATTTTAAATTTAAATTATATGCCAGTACTGAACCCTGATATAGTTACCGCTATAGCTCTCATGGCACTATTTAGATTTTTAAAAGTCGAGTTTGGATTTATAACTATGCTCCTATCTCATATAGTTTTTTCAATTCCTTTTGTAATACTTTCAATACTGCCTAAACTAAAACAAATGAATGTCCATTTAGCAGAAGCTGCAATGGACCTTGGAGCTACTCCTTTTTATGCCTTGAGAAAAGTAATAATTCCAGAAATAATGCCAGGAATTGTTACAGGCATGCTATTGGCCTTTACCTTATCCATAGATGATTTTGTAATCAGCTTCTTCAACACAGGGCATGGAGTATCAAATTTAAGTATTACTATATATTCTATGACAAGAAAGGGTATAAACCCTATAGTGAATGCTTTATCTACACTTATGTTCCTAGCTTTATTAATTTTATTACTTGTGATAAATAAAAGATCAGATGAAGATTTGAAAACAGGAGGTATGTAAATAATGAAAAAAAGAAAAATTTCCCTACTATTAGTTTTGATGATAGTTTCACTTTCTATATTGACAGCTTGTGGAGAAAAGAAACCCACTTTAAATGTTTATAACTGGGGAGACTACATCGATAAAGAGGTATTAAGAGAGTTTGAAGAAGAATTTGATGTAAAGGTCAGATATGAAGATTTTGCTACAAATGAAGACCTCTATGTCAAGGTAAAACAAGGTGGAAGTAATTATGATGTTATATTTCCTTCAGACTATATGATAGAGAGAATGATAAATGAGGATCTTTTAGTAAAATTAGATAAATATAATCTTCCAAATATGGAAAATGTAGATGGAAGATTTATGAATCCAGATTATGATCCAAACAATGACTATTCAGTTCCTTATATGTGGGGAACAGTTGGTATAATATACAATAAAACTATGGTAGACCCACTTACAAAATGGGAAGACTTATGGGATGAAAAATATAAAGGCGAAATAATAATGTTGAAAAGTCAGAGAGATACTTTAGCTGTAGCTCTAAAAAAACTAGGTTATTCTATGAACACAAGAGATATGAAAGAACTAGAAGAAGCTAAAGAAGAACTTATAAAACAAAAGCCTTTAGTATATTCTTATCTAGGTGATGAAATAAAAGATGCTATAGTACAAGAAAATGCAGGTGTTGGAGTAGTGTGGTCAGGAGATGCAGTAGCTATGATAAGGAATAATCCTAATTTAGAATATGTTATTCCAGAAGAAGGAACAAACCTATGGTTTGATGCCATGGTTATTCCAAAGGCATCTGAAAATAAAGAACTAGCAGAAAAGTTTATAGACTTTATGTTAAGGCCAGAAATATCAGCTAAAAATGCTGATTATATAGGCTATTCTACACCCATATCAAAAGCTAGAGAATTGCTTCCAGAAGATATAAGAAATAGTTTGGTTGCTTATCCAACAGATGATATGATAGAAGATGTAGAAGTATTTAAAGATCCATCAGATATTATAGCAGAATATGATAGAATATGGACTGAAATAATGAGTGCAGAATAAACTTTAGGGGGATAATTATGAAATATATAGAAAATTTTTCTAATGATCCAAGATATAATCTAGCATTTGAAGAATATTGTTTTAAATATTTACCCACAGATGAGGATTATGTTATCCTTTGGATAAATGGACCAGCCATAATAGTTGGTAAAAATCAAAACACTTTAGAAGAAGTAGATGTAGACTATGTAAAAGAACACCATATAAAAGTAGTTAGAAGAATAACAGGTGGAGGGGCAGTATATCACGACCTAGGGAACTTAAACTTTTCAATTATAAAAAATACAGGTGAAAATAAAAAAATAGATTTTAAAAGATATAATATTCCTATATTAAATGCTTTAGAAAGGCTTGGAATAAAATGTGAACTATCAGGTAGAAATGATATGACAATAGATGGAAAGAAATTCTCAGGAATTGCTCAGTCTATGTGGAGAAACAGAGCATTAAATCATGGTACGCTTTTATTTGATACAGAACTAGATGTACTTTCAAAAGCTTTAAATGTAAAACAAGATAAAATAAGTTCAAAAGGCATAAAATCTGTTAGAAGTAGGGTAACAAATATAAAAGATTTTTTAGAAAAGGACACTACTATTGAAAGTTTTAGAGATATACTTCTTAAATATATATTTGAATTTGAAGGAGAACTTCCAGTTAAATATGAGTTAAGCCATGAGGAAAACAATGAAATAGATAAATTATTCAATGAAAAATATGCTACATGGGATTGGAACTATGGTTATTCTCCAAAATTTAACTATAAAAACTATAAAAAGTTTCCATTTGGTGCTATAGAAATGAGAATGGATATAAAGAAGGGAACAATAGAAAACTGTAAATTCTATGGAGATTTTTTTGGATCTAAAAATGTAGAAAAGTTAGAAGAAACTCTAACGGGTAAAAGCTATAATGAAGAATCAATAATGCCTTTGTTAGAAGAAAAAGAGCTAAAACAATACTTTGGTGATATAGAGAAAGATGAATTTAAAGAATTAATATTTGGATAAAATTTAAAAATAGAGAAAAACCGAGGAGAGTTTTGATTTTTCTCGGTTTTTCTCTATCAATAAGCCCTTATAAGGGTTAGAATCATGTGTTAATATAATTCAAATTTAAAATCAATTAAAAGAGTCATTACAAAAGTAATGTATTATAGAAACTATAGTATTTTTTTCAATACTATAGATAAAATTTCCTTGATATGAGATGATACATCTGTGACACGAAGACATGCAAAAAAGAAAGGGCTCTGATATAATTGTTGTTCACCACAAACAAACAAAAATCGGAGGGATCTTTCTTATGAAATTAATTATAACAGAAGAGATGAGGTTTCGTCAAAGAGTAGTTAAATATGCGATTATAGGAAAAATAGGAATAAGACATCATAGAACACGTCCATACTCACCATGGCAAAATGGAATAGTCGAACGTAGTCATAGGATAGATAATGAATTGTTCTACAATAAGAGACGATTTAATAGCTATAAATAAATATTAAAAGCCTTCAATAGATATGGTAATAGATATAATAATATAGCTAGAAAAATTCTTAATTTCAAGACTCCCAATGAAATAGTAGAAGAATATTACTTTAAAAATGATAATTAATATTATAGATTTAATAAAAAATATAGATCTAATAAATATAAGCATTTGTTAGATTGATTTTTCGGAGGCTGTGTCACATATGTTTGATTTCTCTAGAGAAGTTAAGTTATTGTATCAAATTATAATTAATAATTGGCTTTAAATATGATACAATAATATTTATATTGAGAGAGCAATAAATAAAATATAAAAGAGGGGTTTTATGAATAAAAAGAAAGCCATATCGATAGTAGGTATATTGACTTTAATTTTTGCAGCTGTAGGATTTTATATATTTTTACCACCTATTAATATAAAATCTGAATTGTTTTGGGTGTTTTTAGCAGCTATAGTTGGATTTGCAATTATAATTTCAACTGTATTTTATAGTGTCTTAAAAGATGACTTTGTAAATTTAATGAAGAAAATTATTCCGGTGATAGCTCTACTTGTAATTGTGTTTTTTATTGGCAAGGCTATAAGTTCACCTATCATCAGAGCTAAAAAATACTCAAAGATGATAAGTGATGATATAGTAGAACGTGAGTTTAAAGACTATAGTGCAACTATAGAAACAGTTCCTTTACTGGATAAGGATAGTGCAATGAAAATAGCCAATAGAAAACTGGGAGGCTTACAAGATGTTATTTCTCAGTTTGAAATAAATGATACTGAGCAGATAACTGTTAAAGGAGAACCAGCTAGAGTTGCTAGTTTAAATCATGCAGGCTTTATTAAATGGTTTACCAATATGAAGACCGGTACACCTGGATTTATTAAGGTTGATATGAATACACAGGAAGCAGACTTGGTAAGGGTTGATGGAGGAATGAAGTATACAAAGAGTGATTATTTATTTAGAAATATAGATAGATATATGAGAATAAAATATCCCACTAAAATATTTTCTGAAGCAACCTTGGAACTAGATGAAAATGAACATCCTTACTGGCTAGCAGCAATTATGGATAAGAAGATAGGCTTGTTTGGGGGTAGAGATGTTAAGGGGGCTGTATTAGTAAATGCAGTTACAGGAGAACACAAACAATATAGTTTAGATGAAATACCTAAATGGGTAGACAATGTTTATGATTCTGATCTACTTTTAGAGCAGTACGATAATTATGGGACCTATCAAAAAGGTTTTATAAATTCATTGATTGGACAAAAGGGAGTAAAGAAAACTACTCAAGGCTACAACTATATTCCTCAGGGTGATGATAATTGGATCTATACTGGAATAACAAGTGTTGGAAAAGATGAGAGTAATATAGCCTTTGTTTTAATGAATAAAAG
>CAZRHX010000134.1:0-4997 GCA_964599855.1 uncultured Tissierella sp.
CAGGTTGGAGACCAGGAAAAACTACATTAAAGCCAGGTCCAGACTTAGTAGGAAATGTATGGAAAGAGTGGAAAATTGAAGAAGCTTTCGAAGATTAATAAAAAACAAAAAAGTATAATAGAAAAATCTATTATACTTTTTTTTTAACTATAAAAACCATCTTTTCTCTCTTCAAGAACCTTTAACTCTTCAGGCGTTGACTCTCTTCCTAAATCTTCATTTTGATAAGGATAACGACCAAATTCTTCTAAAACATCTCTATGAAGTTTTTCAAAGTAGATTAAATTTTCATCTCCAAGCTCTTTATAATATTTATCTGCCCAATCATGTAAATCTAAAGATTCAGAATGCATAAATGGTAAAAGAACAAACTTTTTTTGCTCATCAGATAGTTTGTCATAGTCTGGATGATTTACTGCTTCCTGAGCTAAGACGATTGCCATTTTATCTTGAGTATAAGTTCTTATATCGTTTCTCCAAAGATTTCTAGAAAATTGATCTAGCACTATAATTTCAGCAAGTCTTCCCTGTATGGTATCTCGCCAAGCTACTAAAAGCCCTTCAGCACCTATTTTCCAAGTTTTAAGAAATCTATCACAAATCTTTTCATCGAATTCCTTGTCCTCAGCAAAGTGAAGGTCCACATGATCAGGATGAAACCAAAAGTCTATAACCTCTTTATAGTTTATATTAATCATAAGCAAATCTCTCCTTTTAAATAATTTTTACCAATAAATCTCTATAGTAAATCTATACCCAATAACTAAAGATATACAATAGAAAAGATAGATCTATAGATGGAAACTTTAAAAGAAAAATTAAAAGATTGTGATAACTTTTGCAATTATGAGAATAGACATGTTAAAAAGGGGTATATCTAATATAGAAGATACTATTTTCAAAGTTAGAAATATAAGGAGGAATAAAAATGAAAAAAATTTTAGTTGCCACTGATGGTTCAGAAAATGCTAATAAGGCATTGGTTGAATCTATACATCTTGCAGAAGCTTTAAACTTAAATATAGATATTCTCAATGTGATGAAAGATATAGTTATAAGTCCTTATATGCAATTAGACAGCTACAATATTCAAACTACTGAAGAAATAGAGAAGCAGGGACAAGAAATTTTAGAAAACGCATTAAAATTATTTGGAAATTTCAAAGGGCAGGTAAATACAATATTGAAAATAGGTGATCCTGCAGATACTATAATAAGAGAATCAGAAAAAAAAGAATATGATTTAATAGTAATGGGAAGTAGAGGACTTGGAACTTTTTCAAGAGCTATGCTAGGAAGTGTATCCAATAAAGTCTTGAATCATGCTAAAACTAAGAACGTTTTGATAGTCAAATAAGACCTTTATATAAATTGTTATAGGAGGATAAAAATGGAAAAAATATTAGTTGCAACAGATGGTTCAGAAAATGCTGAAAGGGCATTACTAGAGGCTAAAAGAATTGCACAAGCTTTAAATGCAGAAGTAGATATAATAAATGTTATGGAATATATAGTCTTAAGTCCCTATAGTACAGTAAAGTATCCTGCTATGCCAGTGGACAAGCATTCAAAAGAAATTTCAGAAAAGGTTCTGGAAGAAGCATTAAAATTGTTTGATGATTTTGAAGGAAAAGTAAACACTATAACGGAAAAAGGGGATCCGGGAGATGCAATAATAGAGGCTGCAGGGAAAAAAGACTATTATTTAATCTTAATGGGAAGCAGAGGACTTGGAACTTTTTCAAAGGCAATACTCGGAAGTGCATCTAACAAAGTTGTAAACCATGTAAATACAAATGTTTTAATAGTTAGATAAACTTTTATATGAGATATAATAAAATATATTGGAGGTTTGGAAATGAAAAAGATTTTAGTCACTACAGATGGTTCTAAAAATGCGACCAAAGCATTACTTAAAACTAAAAAGCTTGCAGAATCTTTAGATGCAAAAGTAACTATACTCAATGTCATGAAAGATACAGTAGTAAATCCTTATGCGACATTGGACTATACAACAATTACACAGATGAATGAAGATTTGAAAAAAGTAGGAGAAAAAATCTTAGATAATGCATTGATTTTGTTTGAAGACTTTAAAGGTCAAGTAGACCTTAAGCTAGAAAGAGGAGATCCAGCAGATTTAATAATAAAAGAAGCGACAGAAGGAGATTATGATATGTTGGTTATGGGATGTAGGGGACTGGGAACTTTTTCAAGGGCAATGCTTGGAAGTGTATCAAATAAAGTTTTAAATCATGTTAAAACTGATGTGTTAATAATTAAATGATAATATTAAAATAAGAAATGTACTCAAGTTATTTATTTGTTATTGTTCTACTTTTAAAAAGTAGTTATAATAGGTATAATAAAAGTGTTACCATTAATCATATGAAAGGGGTAAGAAAAATGAAAAAAATTTTAGTTACTACAGATGGTTCTGACAATGCTAATAAAGCATTACTTGAAGCAAAAAGGGTTGCAACAGCTTTTGGTGCAAATGTAGATGTACTATATGTCGTAAAACAGATGGTCAGAAACTCTCCAGTTAGGATAGAGCGCTACTCACACCAGACTGCAGAAGACTTTAGAAAAATAGGAGAAGAAACACTAGAAGATTCATTAAAGTATTTCGATGATTTTGAAGGTGAAGTAAATACTATATTAAAAGCAGGAGATCCAGCAGATGTTATAATAAAAGAAGCAGAAGAAGGAGAATATGATATACTGGTTATGGGAAGCAGAGGACTTGGAACTTTCTCAAGAGCAATGCTTGGAAGTGTATCAAATAAAGTTTTAAATCATGTAGATAAAAATGTGTTGGTAGTTAGATAAAATTATATTGGAGGAGTTTAAATGAAAAAGATCCTAATCACTACAGATGGTTCTGAAAATGCTACAAAAGCATTACTTAAAGCTAAAAAATATGCAGCAGTTTTAGAAGCTGATGTAACTGTACTGAATGTTGTTAAAGATACAATGGTAAATCAATATACAACATTAGATTTTACTTCTGCTGAAGAAGTAGAAAAAGATTTAAAAAGGATAGGTCAGGAAATTTTAAATGATGTATTAAAACTGTTTGAAGGTTTTAAAGGTCAAGTAGATGTTAAATTAGAAAGAGGAGATCCATCTGAAGTAATAATAAAAGAAGTCGAAAAAAAAGACTACGATTTAGTTATTATGGGAAGTAGAGGATTAGGAACTTTTTCAAGAACAATGCTTGGAAGTGTATCTACTAAAGTTTTGAACCATGTAAAAACTGAGGTATTGATAGTAAAATGTTAATATTTAAATAAAAGCTTATGCAAGATAGTTTTATATTATCTTATGTAAGTTTTTATTTGCTTATAAGTATAAATAGGATCATATAAAACTTAATTATCTTATATTTTCAAAAATATATTTAAAATGGAGGAATAAAAAAATGGAGAAAATTTTAGTTGCAACAGATCGTTCAGAAAATGCAAAAAAAGCAGTACTTAGAGCTAAAGAGGTAGCCCAACAGCTAAATGCAAGCGTAGATATAATAAAAGTTGTAAACGATAGAGTGGTAAGCCCTGCTACTACAGTTAATTATCACAATGCAAAGACAGATGAAGAACTACAAAACTTTGCAGAAGAACTTTTAGCCGAGGAGTTAAAGATATTTGACGACTTTGAAGGAAAAGTAAATGTTAAACTGAGAAGAGGAGACCCAGCCGATGTCATAATAAGAGAAGCAACAGAAGACGACTATGATTTAGTTATCATGGGTAGTAGAGGACTTGGAACTTTCTCAAGAGCAATGCTTGGAAGTGTATCCAATAAGGTTTTAAACCATATACAAACTGATGTATGGGTAATCAAATAAGGATATGATCTTGAGCTTAAGAGTATAAAGCAGTTATAAAAATTGACAAACATATGAAAGTAGTATATACTTAGTAAGTTAGATTAATAGCTTTAAAATAAAAAATGAAACATTTTGTGTAGTACTTATATCTCAAAGAGATCAGAATATAATCATGAAATTTAAACATAAATTATTTAAATAGAGGACTAATTAATAGCTAACTGCCATATAAACACATATGGTAGTTTTTTTAACGAATAAAAATAGGAAGAAAGGTGAAAAGAATGGAAAATAGTATAATAATAGGATTTGTAATTATGTTTTTAATAACGGCTTTTACAAATATATTATCAACACTTAAGACAATATTTATTTCAAAGGATATTATGAATCCAGTTTATTTTTTAGTGTTTTTAGATGCAATTATCTTTGCAACAATTTTGAGTAAAGTAACTAGTTCAGATGGCATAGCTTATACAATAGCCTTTGCTCTTGGTAAATCGATGGGAGTATATTTAGGTGGTAAAATAGAAAGCAAACTTGCATTAGGAATATGTGAAGTAGATTTATTTTTAAACGATGGTGAAAAAGCAAATGAAATAGCACAAAAACTTAGAGAGACTGGATACACAGTAAATAACTTTTTAGTTGGCGGAAATAATGAGATTGAAAGACATCAAGTAGAAGTTGTTATAAACAGAAAAGAAATAAAATTCTTAGAAGAAATAATAAAAGATTTTGATGTTGAAAATCCTACTTTAAAAGTAAAGACTTTAAATAAAGTAGATGGTAAGATAACAACTACAAGACTAAAGGAAGCATAAAACCTTAAAAAAATAAATAAAAAACAAGCAGTTTGAATCCTATGAACTTAGGATTCAAACTGCTTGTTTTTTATTGTAAAGATATTTATTAGGATAAAATATATGGGGTAAGTAGAATATTGACTGATAGATTAATAGATAAAGTCCAACTACTTAGAGACAAGAATTAGATTTAGCGATAAAAACAACCTATAAGGTGGTGACATAAATGAATAAATTTATTGAACTTAGAGAAATGTTTTATGAAGAAGATAATCCCTATATTTTTTCACTTCTATTTTTAGATTTTTAAATCAAGTTCCAGCTGCCACAGAGGCTTTCCCAGACTTCTTTAAGCTTGT
>CAZRHX010000135.1:0-2717 GCA_964599855.1 uncultured Tissierella sp.
ATAAATAAGATGGATTCGGCAGATGAAAAAGGACTGGAGATTGTTAAGAAAAACATAGCCAAGTATAATCCCCATGCAAGAGTAATAAAAGCAGAGTCGCCTATCTGTGTAGAAAATCCAGATGATATAGAGGGAAAAACTGTTTTGGTTATAGAGGATGGTCCAACTTTAACACATGGTGGTATGGACTTTGGCGCTGGTATGCTTGCAGCTGAAAAGTATGGTGCTAAAAAGATAGTAGATGCTAAGCCTTATGCAAGTGGAAGTATAAAAAAGACCTATGAAAAATATGATCATATAAAGATCTTACTTCCAGCTATGGGTTATGGACAGATCCAAGTAAGAGAGTTAGAGCAGATGGTAAATTCTATAGATTGTGATCTTGTAATATCAGGGACTCCAATAGATATTAGAAGAATTGTGAACACTGATAAGAAAATAGTTAGAGTTAGATATAAGCTGAAAGAAATTGGAGATTTAAAATTAGAGGATGTGTTAAAAGAGTTTTTAACTTCTTACTCCAAAAGATGAAAAAAAATGGTGTAAAAATTCAATTTTGTCTTGTCTTATCTGCCTATTTTGATATAATTGTTTTAAGGAGGAGTTTATGAAATATATAACCATGATTGACTCATTTTATCCTTCATTATCTAAGGCTGAAAAAAAAGTTGCAGATTATATAAAAGATAAAAAACATGCAGTGATTTATCAGACATTAAATGAAATTTCAAATGAAATAAATGTAGGCGAGGCAACGATTTTAAGGTTTTGTCAGAAAGTCGGATTTGCTGGATTCCAAGATTTAAAGTTAAGTATTGCCCAAGAAAGCAAGACTCATGAAAAGGTTATCACAAAAGATTATATAGAAGCTGTGACACTAAATATCCATAGTACAATAGATAGTACTAAAGCTATATTGGATTTGGAGAATTTGAAGGAAGTTATAGAGTTGATAGTGACAAGCGAGAGAGTTTTGATATATGGAATTGGTGCAAGTGGCTATGCTGCTTTAGAGATGCAATCTAGATTGTTAAGGTTTGGAAAGATAGTTCACGTCGTTACTGATTCACATTTTCAACTTATGACTTCTTCAGTATTGACTGAAAATGATTTGATTATAGCTTTTTCTTTGACAGGATATACATTGGAACTGATTGATTCATTAAAACTTGCCAAGCTCAATAAAGTCAATATAGTCTCAATAACAAATCACATCACCTCGCCTATAGCAAATATTTCAGATAGACTATTACTTACAGCTGGAAAAGAGTCTCCTATAGATGGAGGAAGTTTAACTGGAAAGATTTCACAACTTTATATGGTGGATTTGATATGTACAGGTTATGCGCTTGAAAACAAAGAACTCTCTAATAGAATGAGAGAGAAAACAGCCAAATCAATAATTGGAAAGACTTTGGAAGGGAAAGATTAATGTAAATTTTTAAAAGTTGAGGGGGAGATTTCTGTGCCAGAAATATTATTAAAGAATATTGATAAGGTTTATGACAATGGCTATCAAGCAGTTTATGATTTTAATTTAGAAATAGAAGACAAGGACTTTATAGTTTTCGTAGGTCCTAGTGGATGTGGTAAGTCTACTACTCTTAGGATGATTGCGGGGCTTGAAGAGATATCAGATGGAGAGTTTTACATAGACGGAAAACTTATGAACGATGTAGAGCCAAAGGACAGAGATATAGCTATGGTATTTCAGTCTTATGCCTTATATCCTCATATGAGTGTTTATGATAATATGGCTTTTGGTCTAAAAATAAATAAGATTCCAAAAGAAGAGATAGATAGAAGAGTTAAGGAGGCTGCTAGAGTCTTAGAGATAGAAGATCAGTTAGATAGAAAGCCAAGACTTCTTTCTGGTGGGCAAAGACAGAGGGTAGCTTTGGGACGAGCTATAGTGAGAAATTCTAAGGTTTTCCTGATGGATGAACCACTTAGTAACTTGGATGCAAAGCTTAGAGTTCATATGAGAAGTGAGATCATAAAACTTCATGAAAGGCTTGGAGCTACTACTATATATGTAACTCACGACCAGACTGAGGCTATGACTATGGCAACTAGGATTGTAGTTATGAAAGATGGATATATATATCAGATAGGAAAACCTAAGGAGATATATAATAATCCTGCAAATATGTTTGTTGCAAGCTTCGTGGGAGCTCCAGCTACAAACTTTTTAAGGGGTACTGTTGTAGATGGAGATTTTTTATGTGAGGGACAGACCTTTATATTGAATGATAAATTGAAAGAAGCTTTAAAACCATATGCAGGTAAGGAAGTAGTTCTTGGAGTTAGGCCTGAAGATATTCATATGGATGATGAAATCTCAGAGAAATTCCCTAATGCGACTTTTAAATATCATGTTGAGGTAAGTGAACTTTTAGGCTATGAATCTATTCTTCATGGGAAATTTGGTAGCCAGGAGATAGTTGTAAAACTAGCTGAAGATGATGAAATACATTCCAATATAGACATAGAACTGACTATGGATTTAAATAAAATTTATTTCTTTGATGCCGATACAGAAAAGCGAATAGTTTAGTATTTAATTTGATATATTTATTTTAAAAAATATATAATAAAAAATAGGAGGAAGATATGAAAAAAATTAAGAAGTTAACACTTATTTTATTGGTACTTTCATTGGTCATGGTAGTTGCAGTAGGATGCGGTGGAGGAGAAGATCCGGCTGAAGATACTCC
>CAZRHX010000135.1:2727-4989 GCA_964599855.1 uncultured Tissierella sp.
GTAGTGCTGGATTAGACAAGTATACAAAAGACGATCCTATAACTATCAAGTTCTGGAATTTTCCAAACTTTACAGGTGACTCAGAGCTAGAAAAAGGCGACTACGACAAGGCGCTTATAGCAGCTTTTGAAGAGGCTAATCCTAATATCAAGATTGAATTTCAAGAGATTGAGTTTACTGATGGACCAGCAAAACTTGAGACAGCTATACAATCAAAGACTAACCCTGATGTTGTATATGATGCACCGGGTAGAGTTATTGACTGGGCAAGCAAGGATTACTTAATTGATTTAGAAGATATAGTTGATAAAGACGCTTTACTTGAATCAGCTGTAACAGCTAGTAGTTATGATGGAAAGATCTATATGTATCCACAAGGGGTAGCACCATTTATGATGGGCTTTAACAAAGATATGTTAGAGGAATTAGATCTTCTTGATATGCTTCCACTTGATAAAGAAAATCGTCAGTGGACTGTTGAAGAATATGAAGCTCTTTTAAGAGCTATCAAAGAAAAGAAACCTGAAGTTTCTCCAACTATTCTTTTTGCAAAATCTCAAGGTGGAGACCAAGGACCAAGAGCTTTTATATCTAATCTATATGGCTCATGGATAACGAATGATGAAGTAACTGAGTACACCATAAATGATCCAGAAGGAGTAAAGGCTATGGAGTGGGCTAAAAAAGCTTATGACGATGGTCTTTTAGGAAAAGGAATATCACTTGATGGTGGTCAGAGTATAGAAGAGTTTAGAAGTGAAGTAGCAGCTTCTACTATTCTTTATTCACCAGGACTTTATACACCAGATGCAGCAGACGGAAGTTTCCAACCACTTTTACTTCCATTCCCAAACAATTCAGGACAAACTGAACTAGAGTATTTAGTTGCAGGACCTGCTATATTTGACAATGAAGATGAAGACAAGGCAGAAGCTAGTAAGATATTTGTAGACTTTATGATAAACGATGAAGAATGGGGTAAGAGAACATTACTTTCTACTGGTAACTTCTCAGCTAAAAAAGATGAAACAGGTCTTTATGAAGATGAAGAGTTAATATTTGCAGAAGGTATGAGTGAATTCTTTGGACCTTATTATAATACTATACCTGGATTTGCGCAGATGCGTGGATTATGGTTCCCAATGGTTCAAGGTGTTTTAAATGGAGACCAAGCTCCAAAAGAAGCTTTAGATAAATTCGTTGAAAATGCAAATGAAACAATAGAAGATGCTCAATAGAACTTAGAAGTTTGAATGAGGGATAAGATTAATCTCTTATCCCTTTTTTCATGAAGGGAGTGTTTGTTTTGAAAAAAAATCTAAGTGTAGGTTCTAATGTTAAAAAGAAGAGAAAGAAGAAACATACTAAAAGAAAGATGAAAGATATTTTAAGTGCATATTTATTTTTATTGCCTGCCCTTGCATTCTTTTTTACCTTTGTTTTGTATCCCATGTTAAAGGGAGTGTATCTATCTTTATTTAAATTTAGAGGGCGTTCTGAGAAATTTGTTGGATTTGATAACTATCAATCTTTGATACAAAATGAAGTATTTCTTAAATCGCTTAAAAATACATTACTTATAACGGCTATAGCAGTTCCCATTGTAATAGTCTTTGCTCTCTTTGTAGCTATGAACATCTACAATAAGAGTTCAGGAGTTCGTTCCTTTTTTAGAGGAGTTTTCTATATACCGGCTATTTCATCGGTAGTTTCTGTAACCGTTGTATGGGCTTGGATATATCATCCTCAATATGGTATATTAAACCATGTTCTAAAGTCGGTCAATATCATAGAAAGTAATGTAGACTGGTTGGGGAGCAACTCAACAGCTTTATTTGCAATAATAGCTATACTGATTACGACATCTGTAGGTCAGCCTATTATTCTCTATGTAGCAGCTCTTGGAAATGTTCCAAAGGATTGTATAGAGGCTTCGACTATGGATGGTGCTAATAAATGGACCGTCTTTAGCAAGATAATCTGGCCCCTTATAATGCCTACAACTCTTTACATAGTTGTGGTTACAACTATAAATAGCTTTCAAATATTTGCTCTTATACAACTTCTTACAGCCGGTGGGCCAAACTACGGTACCTCTACAGTTATGTACTTAGTTTATGAGACGGCTATAACTCAAGGTAGATTTGGTATGGCAAGTGCTATGGGTGTTATACTTGCAATCTTGATTGGACTTGTCTCTTTAATTCAGTTTAAGTTTTTCTCAACAGATGTGGAATATTAGGAAGGAGGAATAATGATGAA
>CAZRHX010000136.1:0-3492 GCA_964599855.1 uncultured Tissierella sp.
CTTACTCCTTTTTTAAATATAGCTTTTATTTCATCCATATCTCCATGGGCAAAGGCCTTACTTAACATAGGAAAAATCACTGTCGCTATAGCTGCTACAAATACAGCTATAATCATTTCATTTATCCTAGATGAGTATGTCAGCGCCGATATACTTCCGCTCGGAAGTTCTGAAGCTAGTGTTTGGTCTACTATAACATTTATTTGACCTACTGCTGAACCTAGCAGTATTGGCAAGACAAGTATAAGAGCTTTTTTAAGATATGGATCCCTTAAGTTTATCCTTGGAGAATATCTATATCTGGTATTCAAAACTGCCGGCACTTGAATTAAAACTTGTGTGAGTGCAGCCACTACACTTAAGATCATAAGTGTTTCTATATTGTTTGATTTAACAAATAAGGGAAGAGCTATCAAAAATACTAGATTATAGGGTATACCCATAATTGCATGAGGACCAAATATCTCATTGCTCTGTAAATATCCTGACAGTAGATAGGTAAATCCCAGTAGGATTGCTATAGGCATGCCTATTCTGTTTAACTTTACTGCTAAAAGAAGTTGCTCGCCTTCAAATCCTTTTGCTAAGATTTTTATAATTAGTGGTGAAGATATATATCCCAATATGGCAGTCAGCAGAGTCAATATAAAGACTATATTTATCATATTATTTAAATATCTCTTTTGAGCTCTTTTGCCGCTATTTTCTCTTATTTCTGAAAATATAGGAATAAGCGTAGTATTCAGTGCAATTCCTATAGTACCTATTATAAGTACTGTAGCTCTTATAGCTGTGAAATATGCATCTGTTTCCATACCAGCTCCATATTTTCTACCTATTAATATCTCTCTTAAAAATCCCATCACCTTACTTATTAAAGTAAATACTGCTATCATAGTGGCAGCTTTTGCAATATGGTTTTTGTTTTTATCTTTCATTTTATCACCCATTTTTTATTCTAATTTTAACAAGTATTATATCATAAAAAGAAGGTTAGAAATTAAATATTTCTAGCCTTCTTCTTATCCAATTCCTTTATGGCAAATTGAATATTGCTATATTATATATCTTTTTATAAATTCTAATTTATTGTTATAAATAATCTTAAATTGTTTTAGAAGAATAAGTTAGGGGATAGGTTTTCAAGAGACTCTCCTGGGTAAGCTTCATTTTTTCTAAGTCGTCAAATATTCCAAATACAGTAGATCCACTTCCGCTCATAAGACTGTTTAAAGCTCCACCCTTTATCATAGCATCTTTTATTTCCTTTATAATAGGATATTCCAATATTATAGGGTCTTCCATTTTATTTGCAATACTCTTTGATACAGTTTTTATATCGCTCTCTTCTATAGCTTCTAAGAGAAGTTTCGTATTCAATCTACTACTATTTAAGTTTAACCTACTATAGGCATAAGTTGTTGAAATTTCTATGCCCGGGTTACATAAGAGTATATTTATATCTTTAAGTGGCTTTAGAGCTATAAGCTCTTCTCCTATTCCTCGTGCTAGGGCAGTTCCTCCCATTATACAAAAAGGTACATCAGCACCTATAGATTTCCCTATCTCCATAAGTTCTTTATCTGAAAGATTTAATTCCCAAAGTTGATTTATCGCCTTAAATGTAGCAGCCGCATTGCTGCTTCCTCCAGCTAAGCCTGCTGAAACAGGTATATTTTTTTCTATTTTTATATGTATGCCTCTATCCAGTCCTGTATATAACTTCATTTTTTCCCATACTTTATAGACTAAGTTGTGTGAATCTATGGGGACTTGTGGACTATCTATCTCTATAACTATATCTTTTTCTCTATCTGTAAAAGTCAGTATATCTTTTAAGTTTATTTCCTGCATTATACTTTCTATCTCATGGTAGTTATCATCTCTTTTAAATAGAACATCTAAACTCAAATTTATCTTACCATGTGAATTTAAGATTATCTTTTTCATTTAATTTCTCCTTATATTAAAGTTTATAAAAGTATTATATCATAAGATCTATGGCTTTTATATAAATTAGACATATAGCTGTATTTCTTTATTAAAAATATTGAATTATTCCACTTGATATAAAGGATGTTATAGCAGTGGCAAAAGTCCCCCATGCTAGATCGAATAAGGTCAGTATAACTTAGGAGATATAAAATAGTCATACTTTTTTTCAAATTTACATCTTTCACATAAACTAAAGCTTTTATACCTAATCGACCAATCTCAAAGACAAACTTTTACCATACCTGTAGGCTTGTCTATATTCCTTATAATCTAGCGTCTTTGATATTTCCTTATATTCAAAAGCTTTATAGCTAGGATGATACTGGTCCATTAAATTTACCAGAACATCTGAAGACAACTCTTCCTTGATAAAATTTAAGACTCCCTTGGTATCTTCAAGTCCGCCTGGCAAGACCAGATGTCTTATCAATAGTCCCCTATAGGCCAATCCTTTAGAATCTGTTTTAAGTCCACCTACCTGCCTATCCATCTCTATTAAAGCTTTCTTTACCTTCTCTGAATAGTCTGCAAGCTTTGAATACCTTTTTCCAAATTCAATGGAGCTATATTTGAAATCTGGCATATAGATATCAACCACTCCTTCTAAAATCTTCAATACTTCTACACTCTCATAGCCACCAGTATTATATACCAGTGGAAGATTCAAACCCTTTTGAGCAGCCAAGTAAAGAGCTTCCAATATATTGGTTATAAAATGAGTTGGAGTGACTAAATTTATATTATGGCAGCCATGATGGTTTTGCAGATGGAGCATTATATCAGCCAATCTTTCAACAGACACTATATCTCCTCTACCATAAAAACTTATCTCATAGTTTTGGCAATAAACGCAGGACATATTACAATAGCCAAAAAATATTGTCCCAGAACCTCTATCCCCTACAAGAACACTTTCTTCACCTAGATGTGGTCCATAGCCTGCTACTATAGACTGATTACCCGCTCCACACACTCCAACTTCTTCTTTACGATTTACCAGGCATCTATGAGGGCACAATTTACAATTGTCAAAATACTTCTTAGCTTCTTCTATCCTTTCAAGCAAATCTCCACTTTCTAACATTTTTAAATAACTAGCTTTAAAATTCACAGTATTCTCCTCCTAATCTTTCTCTTCTAGTTTAATTATATCATATGATAAATATTTTAATATGTTCATAGAATCTAGGCTTTTCTCTACATAAAAATCTCCCACAGATAGGTAGCTGTGGGAGATTTAAATTTCCTCAACATTTTTAAGTTTAAGTCTTTTCCTAAACTATTTGAAATTAAGATTTAACTCGTATCCTCCATAGCCCGAGGAACTCCTAACTCTGATGTAGTATATTCCCTTCTCTAAATCCTTTGAAATCTTTCCCTTAATAACACTATTTACTCTCTCTATATCATAGTCATCATTTCCATTTTCGCCGTATAGAAATATCCTAACTCTTTCACCATCTAAATGTATGATATCTATATCTAATTTACCATCTT
>CAZRHX010000136.1:3592-4985 GCA_964599855.1 uncultured Tissierella sp.
ATCCTAACTCTTTCACCATCTAAATGTATGATATCTATATCTAATTTACCATCTTTCATCAATATAGCCTATATGACCATAAACTGATTTTCCGATATCAATACTAGGTGAATTGATATAATTGGAAGTCTCCTTGTCTGTAGGATAGATTGTAGGGGTAAATTTGTTTTCCAATCTATAGTTGACTTCTTGGTCAGAATAAACTCTTTCTACATTTACATAATAGTTTCCCTTTGCCAAACCCTTTTTAATATTGCCTGTAATACCACTAGAAGTTCTCTCCATTGAATAGCTATCATCTCCATCTACTCCATAAAGGTTCATTCTGAGCATCTTACCATCTGTGCTAACTGCCATAGAAGCCTTTATACTGTTACTACCTGAAGAAAGCCTCTTTACACTCGCTCGGCTTTCTCCTGAAGCTACTTGAGATTTTGCTAGCAGAAAACTAGCTATCAATAAAACTGATAAAAACCCTTGAACTTTTCATTTAATTTCCTCTCTTATATTTTGAATTTAGACTTACAGATATACTATCGGATATATATTTATTTTAGAAGCAAAACATAAAATCTCTTGCAAATATATTCTAGAGAAGTCAAACATATTCGACCTGCCCCCTAAAATTATCTCTAGCATTTTAGATTGAATTAAAATAATTAGAGCTATAGCTAGCCAAGATTTCATTTGGAGTCATAAGGTATATTAAAGTGTATTCATTGTTTTACTCTTAGCTTTGTGAATATTTTTGAAATAGTATCCTCTATCAGAATAAAGAAAAAACCCTAGAATAATTAATTATTCTAGGGTTGAAACATCTATTCCAAAGAATCTACTCTTCTTCAGATTCTTTCTTGGATACAGAACCTAAAGTTTGTCCAAATTCTTCATTATCTAAAGAGTCTGCACTTTCTCCGGATCCTTCATCTCCTACAGAAACTACATTTTCTGCTTGAAGACCTTTTTCTGTTTCTGCTACTTCAAATTCTACTTCTTCATTTTCCTCTAAAGTTTTGAATCCATCTTTTTGGATTGCTGAGAAATGTACGAATACATCTTCGCCTTCTTCAGTTGTAATAAATCCAAATCCTTTTTCTGCATTAAACCATTTTACTGTACCTTTAGTCATTTTACATGCCTCCTAATTGCTTTTTATTGAATTTTTCTATAACTATAGCATAACATAGAATAAGACTCATGTTAAGGGATAAAAACAGTTAATAAGAAAAACTTTAAAATAAAGCAAAATTTTTATTATATTTGCCAGATTACATATTTATATGCAGATTCTACCTAAATACATTCAAAATATTTATTATTTTACATCTGTACTAGGAGAAGCAGTTTTATTTTTTAATTGACAAATATATCTGCTTTTTAAAAATAAATCTTT
>CAZRHX010000137.1:0-4515 GCA_964599855.1 uncultured Tissierella sp.
CTATGGATGATCTTCCAATGTATCCAGATAAGCCATATAGAAAATCTGCAAGGGTTGTAGGGGACGTATTGGGTAAGTATCACCCTCATGGTGATATTCCGGTTTATGAGGCTATGGTGAGGCTTGCCCAGGAGTTTAATACAAGATACTTGCTCGCCGACGGTCATGGTAACTTTGGTTCTATAGATGGAGATAGCGCAGCAGCTATGCGTTATACAGAAGTTAGAATGGGCAAAATGGCTATGGAGATGCTTAGGGATATAAATAAAGAAACAGTAGATTATGGGCTAAACTTTGATGAAACCTTAAAAGAACCAAAGGTACTTCCAAGTAAGTTTCCAAACCTTATGGTAAATGGATCATCAGGTATAGCAGTTGGTATGGCTACAAATATACCACCCCACAATCTAAATGAAGTTATAGATGCAGTTGTGGCTCTTCTTGACAATCCAGATACGAGTATAGAAGAACTTATGGAGCATATAAGTGGACCAGACTTTCCAACTGGAGCTTTTATAGTTGGACAAAATGGTATTAAATCTGCCTATACTACTGGTAGAGGTAAGGTTAGACTTAGAGCTGTAGCTGAGATAGAAGAAAACGAAAAGGGAAGGGATAAGATAATAGTAAGTGAAATTCCTTATCAAGTTAATAAAGCTAGATTGATAGAAAAGATAGCAGATCATGTAAGAGATAAGAAGATTGAGGGAATTGCAGACTTAAGAGATGAGTCAGATAGAGATGGTATGAGAATAGTTATAGAATTAAAGAGGGATGCAAATTCTAATATAGTTTTAAACAATCTCTATAAACATACTCAAATGCAAACTACATTTGGAATCATAATGTTAGCTTTAGTAAACAATGAGCCAAGAGTACTCAACTTAAAGCAGATGCTTACTTACTATATAGCTCATCAAAAAGAGATAATAGTTAGAAGAACACAATTTGATCTTAAAAAAGCTGAAGCTCGTGCTCATATTGTAGAAGGACTTAAAATAGCCCTTGACCATATAGATGAAGTTATAAAGCTTATAAGAGCTTCAGAAAATGATGCCAGTGCTAAAATGAGTTTGATGGAAAACTTTGGACTTTCAGAAATTCAATCTCAAGCAATCTTGGATATGCGTCTTAAGAGACTTACAGGTCTTGAAAGAGATAAGTTAGATGAAGAATATGAAGGATTGATAAAAGAGATAAACTGGTTTAAAGAGATTTTAGCTAGCGATAGAATAGTTTACGGTATAATAAAAGAAGAAATAACTGAAATAAAAGAAAAATATGGAGATAGAAGAAGAACTAGGATAATTCCATCTTCTGGTGAAATAAATATAGAAGATATGATAAAAGAAGAAGATATAGTTATTACCTTGACTCATTTTGGATATATAAAGAGAATGCCAGAAGATACTTATAAAACTCAGAGAAGAGGTGGAAGAGGAATAATGGGCCTTACAACTCGTGATGAGGATTTTGTAGAGGACTTATTTATAACTTCAACTCACGATACAATTCTTTTCTTTACAAATAAGGGTAAGGTGTTTTCACTCAAGGGCTATGAAATACCTGAAGCTGGAAGACAGGCTAAAGGTACAGCCATTATAAACATACTTCATTTAGAAAAAGGTGAAAATGTATCTGCTATAATTCCAATAGCTTCTTATGAAGAAGATCACAATCTTATACTTGCTACAAAGAAAGGTATAGGTAAAAAGACAAAACTTTCAAGTTTTGAAAATATAAGAAAAAATGGTATAATAGCTATAACACTTAAAGAAAATGATGAACTCATATCTGTAAGAAAAACTTCTGGTCAAGATGAGATGATAGTGGTTACTGAAAAAGGAATGGCTATTAGATTTAGAGAAGAAGATATAAGGACCATGGGTAGAAGTGCTATGGGTGTAAAGGCCATCACACTTGCTGAAGATGATAGGGTAGTTGCCATGGACCTAGCTCCAGATGATAAGTTTGTTCTAGTCATATCAGAACAAGGATTTGGCAAGAAAACACCATTAAATGAATATCGAACCCAGATAAGAGGCGGTAAGGGTATCATAACTTATAATATCCGTGAGAAAACTGGAGATATAGTTTCAGCTAAGGTAATAAAAAAAGAAGATGAAATAATGATGATATCTTTAAATGGTACTATCATAAGATTAAAGGCAGATGAAATATCTACAATGGGTAGAAACACTCAAGGTGTTACTCTTATGAAGATGAAAGATGATAGGGTAGTTGCTGTAGCAAAATATGTAGATGAAGTTAAAAACTAAGAAGGATATTATAAAAACTAGGGAAATATTTAAATACCTAGTTTTTCCTTTACTTATTTATATGACTAGTATACTATTAAAATAATGGAAATAATATTGTATAATAAAAATATTATTGTATAATATTGTATTATGGAAATAATAAAGATAAGGGGGACTATTATGTCTTTAGATATAGATTCTCAATTTGATGAAAAACAAAAGTTATGGGTTTTTAAACCCCAAGGAGATTTAGATATATATACTTCAAGCCAATTCAAGGAAGAAGTATTAAAAAATTTCAATAAAAAAGAAACAGATATAATTATAAGTGGAGAAAAACTTGAATATGTAGATAGTACAGGCCTAGGTGCATTGATAAGTATTTTTAAAACTATAAAAGAAAAAGAAGCAAAGATATATATAGAAAATGTAAAGCCAAATATAAGAAAGATCTTTGATATTACCGATTTAGATAAATTATTTATCTTTAGAGGTGAAGATAATGAATGATAGAATAGAGTTGAAATTTCCAAGTAAATTAGAATATATAAGTCTTATAAGGCTTACAGCTTCATGCTTAGCCAACAATATAGACTTAAATGTAGATGAAATAGAAGATATAAAAGTTTCTATAAGTGAAGCTTGTGTAAACGTGTTAAACTTTAGTCAAACAGAAGAGATAATGGTAGTTTTCAAATTAAAAGAAGACCAGATATGTATAGAGATAAACGATGTGTTGGAAGATATACCAGAAGAATCAGAACATGCTAGGCAAGGTGAGATGGGTCTTTTAATTATAAACTCCCTAATGGATAAAGTTGAATTCAAAGATTCCTATATAAATATGATAAAATATCTATAATAGAAGGTGGTAGTTAAATGAAAAAACAGAACTACTATAAAAAGGTAAAAACTAAAGATATAACAAAATCTGAGATAAGAGCTCTTTTTCAAGAATATGAAGAGACAGATGATCAAGAGATAAGAGCTATACTTATAGAAAAACATCTATATATAGCAGAGATTCTATCTAAGAAGTATGCAAATAGAGGAATAGATTATGATGATATATTTCAAGTAGCATCTATTGGTCTTATATATGCAGTGGATAGGTTTAAAGTTGCTAAAGGATTTGAGTTTTCAAGTTTTGCAACTCCTACTATCATAGGAGAAATAAAAAAGCACTTTAGAGATAAAGGTTGGACTATAAGAGTTCCAAGAAGAATACAGGAACTTTCTAAAAAAGTTAACAATTCAAAAGTATACTTAAGTCAGACACTTCAAAAAGCTCCTACAGTTAAAGACATAGCGGAACATTTAGAATGTACAGAAGAAGAAGTTCTAGAGGCTATGGAGGCAAGTAAGGTCTATGCGCCACAGTCGCTTGATATAACCTTTGATTCAAGTGGAGATGATAAAGATATAAATTTAGCTGATTTAATAGGAGAAGAAGATTTTTATTTTAGTAAAGTTGAAAACAGTGACTTTATTTTAAGTACTATGAAGGATTTAAACGAAGTAGAGAAACAAATCATAATAGAAAGATATTTTAATAAGAAGACTCAAGTATCTATAGCTAAGGATTTAGATATATCACAGATGACAGTTTCTAGAATAGAAAAGAGAGTTTTAGAAAAATTAAGACGTGAAGCAGAGAAAAACATGATAATATAATTAAGATCTTCTGGAGGCTGGTTATTATGAAAAGAAAAAAAATACTTAAGAAAATAATAAATGCAGCATTTTTATTAGAGGTTATATTATCTTTCTTTTTGATTCTAGGTGTAATAATTGGAATGAAAGATATATTTGCTTATCTTTTAGAGATATATAGAACAAGTGCTGTGGAAACATATGAGATATTTAGGCAATTTTTAGCTCATATACTTCTTTTAGTGGTAGGTATAGAACTTATACTTATGTTGGTATCTCATTCAGTTGATTCTATTATAGAATTTCTTCTTTTTGTAATAGCTAGAAAGATGTTAATCTATGCAGATACTATGCAAGATCTTTTACTGGGTACTCTATCGATTGCGATTTTATTTTTAACTATAAAATTTTTCGCTCCTAAAACAGACTTTGTGGAAAGTAAAGAATATGATTAAAATATATAAAATATACTCCAGAAGATATATCTTCTGGAGTATATTTTATTCAAAACTATTTTTAAAATTTAAATATGCTATACTAATAAATATTATTGATAATTTAAGATTTAGGGGGAAAATATGGATAGTAGAAATGACATTAA
>CAZRHX010000137.1:4525-4981 GCA_964599855.1 uncultured Tissierella sp.
GATTTGATTCTAAATGGGGTTTCATATTGGCATGCGTGGGTTCAGCAGTTGGAATGGCAAATGTTTGGGGTTTTCCCTACAAATTAGGTAGCAATGGAGGAGGAGCTTTTCTCTTTGCCTACATTATATTTATAATAATATTTAGCTATGTAGGACTTACTTCTGAGTATGCTATAGGAAGAAGGGCCAAGACAGGTACACTTGGTGCTTACGAAAACGCTTGGAAATCAGGAGGAAAAGAAAATGTAGGTAAGTTTGTAGGATGGTTACCCCTTATAGGTTCTATGTGTATAGCTATAGGATATGCGGTTATCATCTCCTATGTACTTAAAGGTTTAACCCAGAGTATAACAGGTAGTCTTATGACTGTAGATACTGGACAATGGTTTGAATCTTTTGCCTTAAAAGATTATTCAGTTGTTCCCTATCATCTAATAGTTGTAGTCGGTACCTTAT
>CAZRHX010000138.1:0-2397 GCA_964599855.1 uncultured Tissierella sp.
CCAGGGATTTATCTTTTATTATTTTTAAAAGGTGGTATAATAACATAAAGGAGAGATTCCGGTGAATGTAAGATATTTAACTAAAGCAAGTTTAATTGCTGCAATATACATAGTTCTAGTAATAATACAAGTATTACCTTTTCCCATAGCAAATTTAACTTTTGGTCCTATACAACTAAGACTTGCTGAAGGACTAACCCTTTTGCCTTTAGTTGAAGCAGCTGCTGTTCCAGGACTATTTGTAGGATGTCTTATATCAAACTTGCTACTTGCAGCATATTCAGGATTTGGACTGATAGATATTATAGGTGGAAGTCTTGTAACTTTATTGGCAGCTTATTTAACATCAAAGATGAAAAACAAGTTTATGGGTATGATTCCACCAGTTTTATTAAATGGTTTCATTGTCTCTATTTGGGTATCATATTTTACAAAAATACCATATGTTTATACAGTTTTGGGAATATCTATGGTTTCAGTTGCTTTATTTGGTAATCTAATCCTATATGTCTACGAAAAGGCTACAAGTTTTAGGGAATACTAAAAAACAAAGAAGGTGAAAGCAATATGTATGAGAAGAAAGTTAAAAAGAAAAAATATATAACGCTTTATATTATTGTGATTTTATTAATTATTGGACTTTTTTTATCCTATAAGTATTATAGTGAGTCCTTAGAAGCAATTTCTAGTAAAGATGAAAAACCTGTAAACATAGATATTCCAAGTGGAAGTTCTATAAAAGACATAGGAGAAATACTCGAAGATAATAATCTCATAAAAGATAAATGGGTATTTTTATTGAAAATAAAGATATCTGATATTAAACCATCTTTTAAAGCTGGAAACTATGATCTGAATAAATCTATGGATTTAGAAGAGCTAATAGCAAGTCTGGTAAAAGGTGGTAAATCTGGAGATGTAATTACATTTACTATCCCAGAAGGATATGAAATAAAAGATATAGCAGAAAAATTAGATGAAGAAGGTATAATAGATTTAGAAAAGTTCTTAGCGCTTGTAAGTGATAAAGGAAACTTTGAAAATGAATTTATTTTTTTAAAAGACTTAGGTAAGGGACAATCTCTAGAAGGGTTTTTGTTTCCATCTACTTATGAAGTATATGAATCACATGATGAATCTGATGTAATTAAAAAGATGTTAGAAGGATTTGAAAAAGTTTATGAAAAAGAAATAGAAGAAAAGATAAGCGATACAGGTCTATCTTTAAATGAAATAGTAACATTTGCATCTATAGTAGAGAGAGAAGCAAGAGTCGATAAAGAACGTCCGATGATGGCAGGAGTTATATATAATAGATTAGATATTGATATGCCGCTTCAAGTAGATGCCACAGTTCAATATGCACTAAAGGAAAGAAAAGAACGCTTACTATATAAAGATTTGGAAATTGAATCACCTTACAATACTTATATACACAATGGATTACCACCAGGACCTATTGCATCTCCAGGTAAGGAATCTTTAATAGCAACTATGAATCCACTAGATGTAGATTACTTTTTTTATGTATTAAAAAAGGATGAAAGTGGAGAGCATATATTTACAAAAACTTATGAAGAACATAAAAAAGCGATACAAAAAAAATAAGTATAGGATGATAATTTTGAGTAATATAAATAATGACTATATAGAAGAATATATAAGAGACTTACTTCCTGAAAGAAATGAGAAGTTTAAAGCTATGGAAAAATATGCTGAAGAAAATCATATTCCTATAATAGAACCAGAAGTGGCTAAGTTTTTAACAGTGCAAATTAAAGCATTAAAGCCTAAAAAAATCCTCGAAATAGGAACTGCTATAGGCTATTCTGCACTGATATTTGCAGAGGCACTAAAGGGAGATTGTAATATAACTACAATCGAAAGAAGGACAGATATGATAGATATAGCTTTGGAAAATATTATAGATCTAGGTTATAAAGAAAATATAGAGATATTAGAAGGTCAAGCTGAAAATATCCTACCTAATTTAAAAGAAAAATATGATCTAATATTTATTGATGCAGCTAAGGGTCACTATTTAGAATTTTTCAATGAAGCATTAAAACTTTTGAATCCCAATGGTATGATTATATCAGATAATGTACTATTTAGAGGTATGGTTGCAAGTGATGATTTGGTTATAAGAAGAAAAATAACTATAGTTAAAAGATTAAGAGAATTTTTAAAATATATAAATGAAATAGAAGGTTATTCATCTGCTATAGTTCCAATAGGGGATGGACTAGCTTTAACATATAAGGAGATGTGATTTTTTGGCAGAAAAAATAGAATTATTAGCCCCCGCAGGGGATTTAGATAAATTGAAGATGGCTATAATGTATGGTGCTGATGCGGTCTATCTTGGAGGAGAGGCTTTTGGACTTAGAAAGTCCT
>CAZRHX010000138.1:2407-4967 GCA_964599855.1 uncultured Tissierella sp.
AAAAACTTTTCACTTGATAAAATTAAAGAAGGCGTAGAATATGCTCACGAAAGAGGGAAGAATGTTTATATAACTTTAAACATAGTTCCTCACGATGAAGATCTAGATGGCTTAGAAGAATATATAAAATATCTTTATGAGATAGATGTAGATGCAGTTATAGTTTCAGACCCAGGTATGTTTGCTATAGTAAAAAGAACTGTACCAAACTTACCTATTCATATAAGTACTCAGGCAAGTGTTACAAACTATGAAACAATTATGTTTTGGTATAGCTTAGGCGTAAGAAGAATAGTGCTAGCTCGTGAACTTTCATTTGAAGAGATTGAAAACATAACTAAGAGGATTCCGGATGACTTAGAGATAGAAGCTTTTGTGCATGGCTCTATGTGCATGTCTTACTCTGGCAGATGTTTGATTAGCAACTATATGACAGATAGAGATGCAAACAGAGGAGACTGCTCTCAGCCTTGTAGATATAAATATCATGTAGTAGAAGAAAAAAGACCCGGTCAATATTTTCCTATTGTAGAAAATGACGAGGGAAGTTTTATATTTAACTCTAAAGATCTTTGCATGATTGAACATATAGATAAATTAGTGAAGTCAGGTATAAATAGTTTTAAAATAGAAGGAAGAGTAAAAAGTTCTTATTATGTAGCTACTATAATCAGGGCATATAGAATAGCTATAGATGAATATCTTAAAGACCCAGAAAATTATATCTATAATCCAGAGTGGTTAGATGAACTTAGGAAAGTAAGTCATAGGGACTTTACTAGTGGTTTTTATTTGGGTAAAACTGACAAAGACTCACAAGTTTATTCTAAAAGCTCTTATGAGAGAACTTATGATTTTGTAGGTATGGTAGTAGATTATGATAGTTCTACAGGCATGGCTAAAATAGAACAGAGAAATAGGATTTTCCTAGGCGATGAAATTGAAATCTTTGGTCCTAGTAAAGAGTACTTTACTCACACAATTGAAAAAATGTGGAACGATAAAGATGAAGAAATAGAAGTAGCTCCACATGCCCAACAGATTATAGGTATAAAACTAAAAAAAGATATTGAAAAATATTATCTTATTAGAAAAAGAAAAGAGGACTGATGGTATTGGATTCACCTATTTTAAAAAGAAATATTTAAAACTATTGCAGAAAAATATATGTCGATATTATAATACCGGAAGGTGGCTATAATAAAGTTGGCATAGACTTTATTGTTCAAAAAATAAAAACTATAATTTCAAAAGAAAAATAAAATAAGGGTTAATAAAACCTTCCTTGAGCCGATATTAATAATATAAGCTCAAGGAGGGTTTTATTATGTAAAAAAAACAAATCATATAAAAATTCATTGTAAATAAATTGAAAAGTAAATGTATACTTAAAAAAGAGTAATTAAGCTCAAAGATTATCTAGAATATTAAAGAATGTGTATAGAAAAGGGAGATAAGATGCAAAACAAAAATTTAAAAATAGGAGAATTGCTTTTAAATTCTGGGAAAATAAAAAAGGAAGAACTTGAAATCGTTCTTTTAGAAAAGAAAAATACTAGTAAGAAGATAGGAGAAATTTTCGTGGAAAAAGGTATATTAACAAAAGATGATATTGTCAATATACTTTCACAACAATTGGGTTTTCGGAAACTTGATATAAGAAAATATCCTATAAATATAAAAGCAGCTCATATGATACCTGGTTCTATGGCGAAAAAATATAGTTTGATTCCTATAGACATAGAAAATGGTAAGTTAGTAATTGCGATGGCAGATCCGTTAAATTTTTATGCAAGAGATGATATAAAACTTTTTACAAAGATGGATTTAGAAATTGTAATATCTTTAGAAGAGGAAATTGTTGATATTATAGAAAAATATTTTAGTGATGAATCTTCAAAAAAAATATTAGAAGAATTTGAAGAATATAAAATTATGGATGAAAATTTAAAAGAAGAATTACTTGAAGATGCAGAAGTGTCATCTGCTCCAATAGTGAGACTTTTAAATTCGATAATAGAGCAAGCTGTAAACAATAAAGCCTCAGATATTCATATAGAGCCTTTCTTGAACTATGTGAGAGTAAGAATTAGAGTAGATGGGGATTTAAAGGAGATAATGACACTTACTAAAAATAATCTTTTACCTATTGTTACAAGAATAAAGATAATAGGAAAGATGAATATAGCTGAGAGAAGGACACCCCAAGACGGTAGGATAGAAGCCAATATAGTTGGAAGAGATATAGATATGAGGATATCAATACTTCCAACTGTTTATGGAGAAAAAACAGTTATAAGATTATTAGATAAAACTGGTTTTGATTATTCAATAGAAAACTTAGGTTTTAGTGATAACAACCTAAAAATACTTAATAGAATATTATCTAAACCAAATGGCATAATATTGGTAACTGGACCAACTGGAAGTGGTAAATCAACTACTTTATATAGTATATTAAAACAATTTAACACAATATATAAAAATATAATAACAGTAGAAGATCCAGTAGAGTATAAGCTAGATGGAGTAAATCAAGTTCAAGTAAATCCTAAAACTG
>CAZRHX010000139.1:0-4855 GCA_964599855.1 uncultured Tissierella sp.
CCGGCAAACGCCCTGTAGGTTGGTATACTGGACGTAACAGTCCTAGAACTCGTCAAATAGTGGCCGACTATGGTGGTTTTTTGTATGATGCAGATTCATATAATGATGACTTGCCTTATTGGGAGTTAGTAAATGGAAAGCCTCAGCTAATCGTACCCTATACCTTAGAAAGCAATGATATGAAATTTACTGCCTTAAACGGTTTTGTAACTGGAGATGATTTCTTCCATTACCTTAAAGATAGCTTTGATGTCTTATATAAAGAAGGAGAAACAAGCCCTAAGATGATGTCTGTCGGTATACACTGCCGTATTTCTGGTAAACCAGGACGTGCTGCCGGCCTAGCTAAATTCCTAGACTATGTAAATCAGCATGATGATGTATGGGTATGTACTAGAGAAGAGATTGCTAGACATTGGCATAAAGAACATCCTTATAAAGAATACCTAGATTCTACATCAAAGAATTTAAAAATGGCCTTTGAATAAGTATTTACAACACTCATGCCAATCCCACACTTTCACCCAATGGGTGAAGGAAAATGACAGTCCAAAACAACCCACGTTAATATTTTTTGTCTTGTTTATTGGGTAAGAATATAGCAACAGATATTATGTGAAGAAGATGGATTATGATTAACAAAATTGATTTTAAAGCTAAGAATCTAACATCAAATGCATGTCTATTTCTACTCCTTGAGAATACAAAAAGCAACGGAGTTTTTGATCTTATTGACAATGACCTTGTATTTGATAATGATTCAACAAATAAAATCAAGATGAATCATATAAAAGCGATGCTATGCGGTCACTTCATTGGTATTGACAAATTAGAACGCTTAAAGCTACTTCAAAATGATCCGCTGATTAATGAATTTGTCTAAAAAAGAGTTGCCTTTCCAATCTAGAGATTTCCGAATACAGACAGCAGATAAAAACATTTCGTTTGAAATATTTGTTTCTTGCTGCCAAGATAATCAAAACTGCTAGATCTGTTATTATGAAACTGTCAGAAAAATATCCTTATCGGGAAGTGTATGAAAAGTATCTATGTTGATTTTTGAAAATAATCACTTGAAAATTTGCTTTTTTAACTTCGTTTAAACACATGGTTTGTTAAGGGTTTTTAAATTAGAGATAAATGAGAATAATCAAAATATTATTGTTGAAAAGGGGGTGCATAAATATTAAAATATAGAAGAAAAAACTTAAATTCTTCTTAAACCACTAAGTACAAAGAATTTTAAAGTTGACGTGGAATCTAGGTATATACTGTTTTTTTTATGAATGCACACTTTATTTAACTAAGTGACATTATTGTCGTTTTTCATCCAATTTATATTATTTTAAAGGAGAGATCTATATGTCCAATAAAAAAGTCTTAGTGCTATTTCAAGAATCATATACCAAATTAAAGTGGTGGCCAGAAGATATGGATCGAAAAGGTTTAGAGATTTTAGTTGACAAAATAGCAGAAGTATTCGAAAGCATAAGTATGAAAATGTTTAGTTTAGGTTCATATCATGAAATAATTGAACTTGTAGATACTGATTGTACTTATGAAAAATTGGTTGATACCTTAGTCAATCATACAATACAAGATAACACCATTGACTTGGTTATAATCAGTCATGGTAACAAAGGAACCTATACAGCCCACGCTGATGAAAGAATAAACTATAATATGATAAATGAAATTCCGACTAAATCAAATAGAAAAAAATTAGACAAAATAAACCTTAGAATGGTATACTCAGCTAGCTGTTATGGTGCATCATTAAACCAAGCATGGATGGATATTGGTGCGAGGGTGGCTATTGGTTCTGTGAGAAATAATTACATGCCTGAACCCACAACCAGTAATCTTTTAGCTGCTTGGTCAACTGGAAGTACTGCAGGCTCTGCTAAAACTCAAGCTTATGATTTAGCCTATGCAGCATATGCCAGTATACTTATACCTGATCCAATCTTGTGGATTCCATTGCCATGGATTCACATGTTATATTCAGCTAATGGCTGGTTTGATAGTTCAAAACTTGAACATAAGGGAGATTTAAAAATTACGAAAAATTCTATGTACCTAGGTGGAGAATTTTATTATAATCCACAATTTAACCCTGGACCTAGACAAGTAATACTATATGAAGATTTTAACTACCAAGGGATATTTAAAATTCTTGAGATTGGAGATTACAATTCAACTGGAGCTATGGATTTTCCAAATGATAAGTTATCATCCATAAAAGTAGGCTCAGAAATAAGAGCAACTTTATTTGAACACAATGATTTTAAAGGAAAATCTCAAACTTTTTCAGTAAATATTCCCTATTTAGGGGGAACATATATTGGAAATGATGCAGTTTCTAGTATTAAGATTTCCCTTAAAGAATCATATAATCCAGGACCTAGACAAGTAATCCTTTTTGAAAATGACAACTATGATGGATTATTTAGAACTCTTGAAATTGGAGATTACAATTGTCCTAGTGCCATGAGTTTTCCAAATGACAAATTATCATCTATAAAAATTGGTTCTGATGTAAGGGTAACTCTATATGAGCACAATGATTATAAAGGAACAGCTCAAGATTTTTTAGGAAATAATTCTAAATTGGGAGGAACATTTGTAGGTGATAATTCAGTTTCAAGCATAAGGGTCTTTCTTAAGTCATCATATAACCCTGGACCTAGACAAGTAATTCTTTTTGAACACGATAATTACCAAGGGCTTTTTAAAATTCTTGAAATTGGAGATTACAACTGTCCTAGTGCTATGAACTTTCCAAATGATATGTTATCATCTATAAAAATTGGCTCTGACGTAAGAGTAGCCCTGTATGAACACAACGACTATAAAGGAAGATCTCAAGACTTTACTGGAAATATTCCTCATCTAGGGGGAACCTTCGTTGGAAATGATACGATTTCGAGTATAAAAGTTTTTCTTAAATCAGCATATAATCCTAATCCTAGACAAACTATACTATTTGAAAATGACAACTTTCAAGGGCTTTTTAAAACTCTTGAAATTGGAGATTACAATTGTCCTAGTGCTATGAACTTTCCAAATGATAAGTTATCATCCATTAAAATAGGCTCTGATATAAGAGTAGTTTTATATGAGCACAATGATTATAAAGGAAAATCTCAAGATTTCACAGGAAATATTCCTCATTTAGGAGAAACACATATTGGAAATGACACAGTTTCAAGTATAAGAGTTTTCCTTAAATCAACATATAATCCTGGTCCTAAACAAGTAATACTCTTTGAACATGAAAACTACCAAGGACTTTTTAAAATTCTTGAAGTTGGAGATTATAATTGTCCTAGTTCCATGAACTTTCCAAATGACAAGCTCTCATCAATAAAAGTAGGCGCTGACGTTAGGGTTGCTTTGTATGAACACAATGATTATAAAGGAAAATCTCAAGATTTTATTGGAAATAATCCTAATTTAGGAGGAACATTTGTTGGAAATGATGCTGTTTCCAGTGTAAGAATTTTCCTTAAATCAACATATATTCCTGGTCCTAAACAAGTAATACTCTTTGAACATGACAACTACCAAGGAGTTTTTAGAACTCTTGAAATTGGAGATTACAACTGTCCTAGTTCTATGGGTTTTCCAAATGACAAATTATCATCAATAAAAATTGGATCTGACTTAAGAGTAACTCTATATGAACACAACGACTATAAAGGAAAATCACAAATTTTTACAGAAAATACTCCACATTTAGGAGGAACATTTATTGGAAATGATTCTGTTTCCAGTATAAAAATCCATTTAAGATAGTAAAAATTAATGATTTATGTAATTAAGGGTAACAAAATATTAAACATATAAATAATATATTAATATATAATTGTTATAAAACAAGCTCATGTAATAATAAATTGAGTAGATATTTACAAAAGAATTTATACAAAAGAATATATAATTTAATTAAGTAGGAGGTCATTTTTTAATAGAATGACCTCCTACTCAATGCCCTTACCCCACTATATTCATCATTAAGCTGTATAAATATTTCTTTATTTTGGTCCTCTGTCAAGAAAAAGGATATTAGTACTTATTTGAAAACTTCCTTTATTGCATCTATGCTTATATTATCTAGCTTTGTCTTTATAGACACAACATTTTGAATCTAACCGTTTCCAATTCGACACCTTTAGACCTTTACAAATAGTATTGATTAATATTTTTTAAACAAAAAGTCTTAAACCCTTTTCCCAATGGTTTAAAGACTTTTTTATATTACTCCCGCCGTAGGTTGCGGATCTAAAGTAGTTTATCCATCCTCTTATGACTTGATTTAGTTTCTTTAATCGTTCTGTAAAACTAATTGACCATTTTCTCTGTGTAAGACTTTTAAGTTTTCCTTTAAATCTTTTTATGAAATCTTGGTGTGGTCCTGCTTTCCATTCCTTATCAAGTTCATTTAGCATTTATATTGCTTATGAGCGGAGATAGATTTCCTCCCTGTCATGTTCCTTTTTTTGATGGAAGATATTTTCCCTTATCCATTATCCCTGCTTGCAGAAGTTTTCGGATTAAGGATTCTGTGTCTGGGTCATTTATTATGTTATGAGTTAGGCTCATTATTTTATCTTGTGGGACTGTGTCAAAGAACTTTTCCAAGTCTATATCTACTATCTATAGCTATATTCTGAGAATTCTTTGTCTACTATTGGATTTAATACTTGGACTGGGGTTTCATCAGCCTGCAGGTATTTATCTTTCAGTAGTTCTTTACGCAGTTTTTCTACTACTGCTTGTAACTATTTTTCTGATATTTTTATGATCCAATTAAATAGGGTGGAAGGGCTTAGAGTATCCCAAATTAATATTA
>CAZRHX010000140.1:0-2649 GCA_964599855.1 uncultured Tissierella sp.
CCCAATCTATCGCCTATATATGCTAAAAAGGCTGCTAATATTGCATTTCCAAAAAAACCTGATAAAAAGACTTTTATATCAAATTTATTTTCTAAATTAGCTCTTATTCCTCCAAACACAGAATCTAAACTAGCTAAAATTGCTACTGTAATATATAGAGAATAAGCAGTATTGTAAGTATAGGGCAGCAACCAACCGATAACTGCTCCTAAGAGTATACCTATTAAAACAAAAATCATTATTTGTCACCCTCTCCTCTAGGTTTTGCATATTTAAAACTAAAATCACCAGAATAAGCGGGGATAAATAAATCATCTTTTATTTCTGGTTCAAAACCTATAGCAAAAATATTTTTTAATGCATCTCCATATGTTCCAGGAGCAATTACAGATGCCATGAGTAACTTTGGATCTCCTATAGCACTTATAATAAATGGCGTTCCAATACTTATTCCATTTATCCCTATAACAGGACCTCTGCATTTTAATTCCGAAGAAGCAACTACTCTTTCCCCATTTATGCTTATAGCCTCAGCTCCTGCAACTCTTAAATCATTTAATATATTTAATACATCTACATCATGGATGACATCATCATTTACATCTTGTCCTACTATTTCATCTTCTGGATTATCAAACATTTTTATAACAATACCAGGTCCCTCTAAAGCAAGGTGCCCTGATATAGATTTACTTAAAATTAAATCTATATTCAATTTATCAACTATAGTATCTTCACTTAAAGATATGCTTTTTAGTATTTCAAGCTCTTCTTTCTTTGTTTCAAGTTCTTCTTCTAATTCATTTATTTCATTATTTATACTTTCAATTTCTTCTTTTGATATTTCTAAAGAATTTAGAGTTACTGGCATATATGATTCTAAATTAGATTTCATTAACGTAGCTGTAAGTATCCCTATAAGTAAACTAGATATAATAATTAAGATTTTAACTTTATCAATCTTCATTTTATATTCACACCTAACTATTTTCTTCTGAAGGTTCACTATACTTGAACTCTTTTATATTTCTATATTTAGGGACTATAATTTCTTTATCTTGAGTAAGATATACCATATAGTTATAACTTTTAAGTTGCCATACTATACCTCTTTTTATAGCTAATGCTGATTCTAATGTGTTTGGATTACCTATGGCTTTTATAACAAGTGGAGAATTGGTAGAAGCTCCATTTATTTCAATATGATCTCCTGCTCTTACTATCTCTGTAAACGAAGTATATCTTTGATCATTTATTGAAATTGCTTCCGCATCAGCAGCATTTAATATACTTATTATCTGAAGAATCAAGTCAAGTTGATCTACCACTCCATATCCAGTACTGTACTCCATATCACTTGGTGGATCATTTATCTCTAAAATAATTCCCGGTCCCTGTAAGTCTACATATCCTGCTAACATCCTATATTTAATAGTATCTTTGTAAAGGGTTTCAGCATATGAACCTTTATCTATTTCATTTTTTTCATACTTTTCGATTTCACTTTCAAGTTCTGCTATTCGATTTATTTGGACATCTCTTTCTTTTTTAACTTTTTTTAAATCTGCAGCGAGCTCTTGAGCTCTTTGAGTTGGCAATACACCTTCTCCTACTGATTTATTTACAGTTTTAAACTGAATAGATAAAATTAGACCTAAAATAACAGATACTAAAATAAGTGATGCTATTTCAGCCTTTTTCTTCATCATACACCTCTTCTCCTAATCATCTATAATTAAAAAAGGATGATTTCCTTTATTCATTATGATCTCATTAACCTTAATTTCTTTTTTATCTATATCTTCTAAAATCTCTTTTAATAGGCTCAACTTATATTTTACATTATTTAGTGTACCAAAGGCAACATAAATACCATTTTTTAATGTAATATTTATATTATTCTCCGATTTTTTATCTATTTCATCTATTTCAGACAATAAATCAATTGTTTTAGCCTCATTCATAAATGTCTTTAACTTTTTATTTTCTTCTTTAAAAAATATATTTTCTCTAACCTCAGTAAAATTTGTATTGAATCCTGTAATAATAAGTAGGCTTTTATCTTTAGAATCTAAATTTTCAAGTATAAAACCTTCTTCATCAATTACTAAGTCCATAAAATCATATTTAAATATAGCGACTCTATCTCTTTCTATTATATCAATGTTTATAGTATGAGGTAGTTCTCTTTTTATATCTACTGATTTTACAAATGAATTTATTCCTAATTCTTCTCTTGCATTTGAAATTTTAAACTTAAAGATATTTGTATTTTTTCTAATTTTTGATTTTTTTATTATTTCTTCTCTACTTAGATTTTCAATTTTATTTATATTAATTTGTTTTATATGAAAGAATGATAAATTAAGCATAAAAAACATAGTTATAGATAATAAAATTAAAAATATTATTATACTATAAAATATATTTTTTCTTTTCTGCGTTTTACGTAATCTCTCACTTGATGTCTTTCTTTGCATCTGTTTTTTCCCCTCTTGTCAACTTTCTTCTTTTAAGATAAGATTGTTCTTTCTATTATACCATATATTTCGTGAGCTGCATCAGTTTTACCTAGTTTTTTACTCATTTTAGACATTTCTTCAAGTTTCTTTTTATCATTTAAAAGATTTAATATTTCTTTTTTTAATT
>CAZRHX010000140.1:2659-3055 GCA_964599855.1 uncultured Tissierella sp.
TTTCACCATCTAAATCTTTCTCTAATATTACGATAGCAGCATCTTTTTCCTCAAAACTTCTAGCATTATATTCTTGATGATTTTCAGCTGTATAAGCTTTTGGAATTAAGATACTAGGTATTCCTATGCTAGATACTTCAGCAAGTGTTATTGCGCCTGCACTTGTAACTATTATATCAGCTATATTTAGAGCTTCAGCCATTTGATATAGATATGGAAGTATTCTTATTTCTTTAGGATTTAAGTTTAGAGCTTTTATCTCTTTCATAAAATCATCATAAAATCTCTCTCCAGTAATATGGATTAATTGAAAATCTATAGTTTCCAAGCTCTTTAACATATCTTTTATAGCTTTGTTTAAACTATTTTGACCTCCACTGCCACCAAAACAAAGTA
>CAZRHX010000140.1:3065-4840 GCA_964599855.1 uncultured Tissierella sp.
TTATCAGATCTTAAATCCAAATTTTTATAAGCTTCACTTTTATCTACATTCAATATTTCACTTCTTATGGGATTACCTGTTTTTATAACTCTATCTGGATATTTAAAATATTTTATAGATTCATCAAAGGTCACAGCTACTTTATCTACAAATCTAGAAAGAATTTTATTAGTTATCCCTGGAAAAGCATTTTGTTCATGAATAAGAGTTGGTATTTTGTTCCTATATGCTTTATATACCACAGGACCACAAACATATCCTCCAGTTCCTATAACTATATCTGGTTTAAATTCTTTTATTATTCGATTTGATTCTTTTAAACCATAGAGAAGTTCTCTAAATGCAATAAAAGATTTTTTGTTTATCTTCCTTGGAATACCTTTTACTCTAATAGTCTTAAATTCAATGTTTTCTTTGGGTATAAGTTTAGATTCTAAACCTTCTTTTGTTCCCACATAGAGAATATCTGCATCTTTATCATTTAATTTTATTTCATTTAAAATAGCTAGAGCTGGATAAATGTGGCCTCCCGTACCGCCCCCTGATATTAAATATTTCATCGTTTAGCTCCTTTCAAAATTTACATTTCTAGAAATATTTAATAATATTCCTACAAGTGTCATAAACATAACTAGTGATGTTCCACCGTAACTTACAAAGGGAAGTGTTATACCAGTTGTAGGCATGGAGGATGTGACAACTGCTATATGAATTAAAGCTTGTACTGCAATTAAAGCAGTAATTCCTGTTGCTAAAAAACAACCATATAAATCTTCAGTTTTTATAGCTATTATTATACCTCTCCATATAACTATCAAAAACAATGATATAACTAAAAAACTTCCTATAAAACCAAGCTCTTCTCCTATTATCGCAAATATAAAATCATTATATGATTCAGAAAGATAAAAAAACTTTTGCCTACTTTTACCAAGTCCTAATCCAAAAACTCCACCAGAACCAAGTGCATACAAGGACTGAACCAATTGCCAACCAGTATCTAGTTTATCTGCAAAAGGATCCAAAAATGCCGTCATCCTAGCAACTCTGTAACTACTGTCAGGATCGTATACAGCCAAAAACGCTACGCCTGCTCCAGCAATACCAAGAGGTGCAATATGCCACATTTTCATACCAGCTATAAAAAACATAGCCATCATAGTTATAGCAAGGGTCCCACCAGTACCTAAATCTTCTTTTATTATAATACCACAGGCAATACTAATATAGATAAGAGCTGGAAATGTACCTTGTAAGAAAGTACCTATTTTATCTTTTTTGTTTGCTAAAAACTTTGCAAAAAATAATACTGAACCAAATTTTATTGCATCTGAAGGCATTATTCTTATCGGTCCTATATCGAGCCATCTTCTAGAGTTTTTAATCTCTGCACCCATAGGTGTAAAGACTAAAAGACCTAGTACAATAGAAATTCCAAATATATATGGTGCCCATTTTTTTAATTTCTTATAATCATAATTCATCGCTATAAAAAGACCTATAAATCCTATTACAGCCCAGATAATCTGTCTTTTAAAGAAATAGTATCCATCACCTTCTTCTGACATCCCCACTGGCCAACTTGAACTGAAAACCATTATTATACCTATAAAGACTAATATCGTAATGACTATTAAAAGTATAAAATCAACAGCTTTTTTATTGTCTCTTCTTTTCACTATTTTCATATTACTCATCCCCTAATCTACCTACCATCTGTTTAAAAACTTCCCCTCTCTCTTTGAAATCTTTAAACATTCCCCAACTAGCACATG
>CAZRHX010000141.1:0-4826 GCA_964599855.1 uncultured Tissierella sp.
TAAGTAAGGAAAGTGAAATAGATATGAATTCTATAGATTTAATATATAGTCAAGATTTAATATGGAAAAGCGCATCATTTTTGCCAGGATTCTTAGATATAAATATAGAAGTTATTAAAAAACTATAATAAAAGTTATTAATATAACTACTTGCTACTTGTGATAAATAGTAGATATTGGTATAATTAGAAATAACAATACCTTTTTGTATAATTGGTAATTTAAGATAGGAGGATATTTATGATTTCAGCAGGTGATTTTAGAAAAGGAGTAACTTTTGTTATGGACGGAGACGTATATCAAATAGTTGATTTTCAACACGTTAAACCAGGCAAGGGAGCTGCTTTTGTTAGAACTAAGATTAAAAATGTTTTTACTGGTTCGACTCGTGATAACACATTTAGTCCAACAGAAAGGTTTGAAAAAGCGAATATAGAGACTACCGAGATGCAATACTTATATAACGATGGTGAACTATATTACTTTATGCATTTAGAAACATTTGAGCAAATTCCCATAGATAAGACAGCTATGGAAGAAGCAGTAATGTATTTAAGGGAAAATGATAATGCAACTATTAGGTTCTTCAAGGGAAAAGCTTTTGATGTAATGGCTTCTAATTTTGTAGAATTAGAAGTAACAGAAACAGAACCAGGAATAAAAGGTGATACATCTAGTGGTGCTACGAAACCTGCTACTGTGGAGACAGGACTTACTTTGAATGTTCCTTTATTTGTAAATTTAGGAGATAAAATAAGAATTGATACTCGAACAGGCGAATATATGTCAAGAATTTAGTTTAACAAAAAAATGGAGGGATAATTATGAATTATTTATTTCAAAAAGTATCTTATTTACAAGGGTTAGCTGAAGGTCTAGGAGTGGATGAAGCTACAAATGAAGGTAAACTATTATTACAAATAATAGATGTATTGGGAGAGTTTACTGAGGTAATGGATGAGATAGTAGAAGATCAAGTAGATTTAGAAGAATATGTAAGCTTTATAGATGAAGACTTATCTGATGTAGAAGATGAACTATATGATGAATATGAGGATTTTGAAGATTTTGATGAATTAGATGAATTTGATGGATTTGAACTATATGATGAATGCTTAGATTGTGATGATTCTTTAGATTCTGAGGAAGAATAGTAAAACTAAAGTGTTTTAGATGATCGTTTTTATAAGAACAGAAAGATAAAGTCTTAAGATTTTATCTTTCTTTTTATTTATGAAAGAAAAAATAAAATTTAATATATATGATATAAAAATGGTTAAAAAGAATAGAAATGTTTGTAAAGGGTTTATTCCTTTGATATAATAGTTTTATAACTTAATGGAATTTTGGAGGTGTCTATAATGACAGAAAATGAAATAAATGATGAAAAAGAATTTGGAAGTATAAAAATATCGAATGAAGTTATAGCTACAATAGCAGGTATTGCAGCTACTGAAGTAGAAGGTGTAGCTGGAAAGAGCATGGGTTTTACAGGCGGAATAACAGAAATGTTGGGAATGAAAAATCTTACAAAAGGAGTAAAAGTTGAGATTGAAAATAGAGTTGCTAAAATTGATATTTCTATTGTCGTAGAATATGGGGTTGATATATCTACAACAGGTAAAAAGGTTCAAGAAAACATAAAAAAATCAGTTGAAACCATGACTGATCTTATAGTTCCTGAGGTGAATGTAAATATTCAAGGTGTAAATATTGAAAAGGAATCAAAAGACTCAAAAGACTCAAAAGAAGATGAGTTAGTAATACAATAATAAAATTACCCTCTGTTTTCACAGAGGGTAATTTTAAGTATATAAATCTTTTTATGCTTAAAGGGTATATTATTATATATTGCTATTAATTTAAGATACACTAATTTAGGAGGAAAAATCATGGGTAGAAAACAGGCAAGGGAAGGTGCAATGAAGTTATTATATCAGATGGATTTAAATGATGATTTTTCAGATGAGGGAATGAAAGTGTTTTTAGAGAATTTTACCTTTGATGAAAAAGAAGAAAAATATATAGTTGAAAGTATAAATTCAATAAAAGACAATCTAGAAGATATTGATTCTCATATAAAGAAAAATCTGGAAAGTTGGTCTATACATAGACTTGCTAAAGTAGATTTAGCAGTGCTTAGGATATCGATATATGAAATTCTTTATAGAGATGATATACCAACTGAGGTATCTATAAATGAAGCAATAGAAATAGTAAAAAAATATAGTAATAATGATTCTTTTAAGTTTGTAAATGGTGTTTTAGGTGGATTTGTAAAGAGCATAAAAGAAAAAAAATAAGATTAGTTTTAAAAAAGAATATTAAAGAGGTGATAAATATAAAAGCTTTAAAGGTTAGTGAGTTAAATAGCTATATTAAAAGAGTGTTTTCAACTGATATGATACTTTCTAATATAAAAATCGAAGGTGAAGTTTCTAACTTTAAAAAACATATAAGTGGACATATATATTTCTCTTTAAAAGATAGTAGTTCATTGATAAAATGTGTTATGTTTAGAAGAGATACTAGTTTTGGTGGTTCTACTTTGTCTGAAGGACAAAATATTACTGCAGAGGGTTATGTATCAATCTACGAGAAGAATGGAGAATATCAATTATATGTAAAAAAAATAAGAGATAATGGGCTTGGAGAACTTTATCAATCATATGAAAAGTTGAAGTCAAAATTAGAAAAAGAGGGTCTATTTAAAAATAAACTTAAGAAAAAATTACCTTTTTTGCCCAAAAATATAGGAATTGTAACGTCTGCTACAGGCGATGCAGTTCATGATATTATAAATATAGTAAATAGAAGGTGTCCGTTTTGTAAGCTTTCTATCTATCCATCTTTGGTTCAAGGAACTAATGCCCCTAAAGAGATTATAAAAAGTCTAAAAGCATTGGACAGTAAAAAGGATGTTGAAGTGATTATAATGGCTAGAGGGGGAGGGTCTATGGAAGATTTATTTTGTTTTAATGATGAAGAACTAGCCAGATGTATATTTAATTTAAAAACACCTATAATATCTGCTATAGGACATGAGACCGATTTTACAATATCAGACTTCGTCTCTGATTTAAGAGCCCCTACACCCTCAGCTGCTGCAGAGCTTGTAGTTCCTGATATAATGAATTTAAAATATAATTTAAATGAAAAATACAATGATTTGATTTATGGATTTCAAAAACAGTTGAAATCTAGAGAAAACTCTATGAATATATTAAAAGCTGAGCTTAAATATAATAATCCTTATTTAAAACTCCGAAACAATAGACAAGATATAGATATACTTTTTAAAGATTTAGCAGTATCAATAGATAGTAATATAAATACAAAGTTTAAATCTTTATTGGCTTTAGAAAGTAAGCTTCAACTTTTAAATCCCTTATTAGCTTTAGATCGTGGATATGGAATACTTATAAATAAAAATGGTAATATGATAAAATCAGTAGAAAATTTAAATTTAAATGATTCTATAAACATTAAAATCAAAGACGGTATATTAAAAGTTATAGTAAAAGAAATTAAAAAGGAGAGTTAATCTGTATGAAAGAAAAAAAGTTATCCTATGAAGAAGCTTTAGAACAATTAGAAAATATGGTTGAAAATTTAGAACAGGATGAAGCTTCTTTAAATGAATCGGTAGAGATATTTAAAAAAGGAGTAGAACTTTATAAGTATTGTAATAATATACTTCTAAATGCAGAAAGGGAAGTTAAAGTACTTTTAGATGATTCAGATGGTTCTTTAACAGAGTTGGATTTCTTTGAGGAGGTTGAGCGTGATACTTTCTAATGAAATAACAGATCTTATTAATACTATAGATGATTTTATTTATTCGAAAATACATCTTAAAGGTAAGTACCAGCAAAAAATATATGAAGCTATTAAATATAGTTTATTTACCGGCGGAAAAAGATTAAGACCTATACTAGCTGTAAAAACATTTGAAATGTTTGATGAAGATACTGAAAAAGTACTTCCATTTGCAACTGCTATAGAAATGATACATACATACTCTCTTATACATGATGATTTACCGGCTATGGATGATGATGCAGTGAGAAGAGGAAGCCCAACGAATCATATTGTATTTGGAGAGGCAATGGCCATTTTGGCGGGAGATGGATTGTTAAATTTAGCATTTGAAACTATGCTAAAAGACACTATGAAATCTTCTGAGAAGTTAGAAGATTATGAAGTGCGAATAAAGATTATGGAAATAATTGCAAATTGTTCTGGTGTAGAAGGAATGATAGGTGGACAAGTTGTAGATTTACTTGGAACAGGTGAAAATATGGATGAAGATAAATTAAATTTTATGTATAATGCTAAAACTTCTGCCTTATTTGAAGCTAGCGTTTTAACTGGTGCTATTCTTGGTGGTGCTGAAAATAGTGAAATAGAGATTATGCATAATTTTGCTAAAAACATTGGACTTGCATATCAAATCAAAGATGATTTTTTAGATATAGATGAAGATCAAGAAATAAACAAATATACATTTTTAACTTTAAACAAGGGTGATGAAGCCTTAAATAAATTGGAAGAACTTACAAAGAATGCTTTGGATGAACTAGATAAATTAGAAAATCGTAATACATCTTTTTTAAAAGAATTAACTGTATTTCTTTTAAATAGGAAAAAATAAAGATAATAAAAAATATCAAGCAATAAAAAGGTGAAGAAATAATGATGAAAAGAGCAGATGTACTACTAGTTGAAGAAGGCTTTATAAACTCTAGGGAAAGATCTAAAAAGATTATTTTAGAAGGAACAGTCTATATAGATGGAAGAAGGGTAAATAAACCTTCTGAGAGGTT
>CAZRHX010000142.1:0-3516 GCA_964599855.1 uncultured Tissierella sp.
TTTTTTATCTCATCTTCACTAGCATCTTTGCTTACTCCAAGTATTTTATAGTAATCTTTATATTCCAATGTTTTCACCTCTTTTTTTCATTTTAATCCCAATCTTTTCTTTAAATTGTCTGACCTTATTTGACCTTTATACTATTATTATATACCCTTTTAAGTTAAATTTCAATAAAAAAAGGCAAGAATTTGCCTTTTTTTATTTTCCTTTTTTTATTTTATATATTTGTCTATTATATTTATTATCTCTTCTATCTTTTCTTCACCTTGATCTTCACTTTCGAGGATGGCTGTTGTAACACATGATCTAATGTGACTGTTTAATATATCTATATTTGCTTTTTTTAACAATCCTATAACAGATAAGATCTGCGTAGATATGTCTACACAATATCTTTCTTCTTCAAGCATATTTACTATTCCATTTATCTGCCCTCTAGCAGTTTTTAATTTGTTTAAGGCTTTTTTCTGTGTTTCGTTCATGTTTTCCCCGCCTCTAGTCTATACTTACTACTTCATAGCCTGCTTCATCTATAGCTTCTTTTAATCTTTTATCTACTAAATCGCTTCCTTCAACCTCTACCTTTTTTTCTGCTAAATCTATCCTTACATCTACTACTTCTGGAAGTTCTCTCAATTCATTTTTAACTGCATTTTCACAGTGGGAACAAGTCATGCCTTCTACTATCAATGTTTTTTTCATATTTTCTTCCTCCTGTTTTAAGTTCTTTTAGTTTTTTAAATTTTATTTGCCCGATAGCTTTCAATTGTACTTATTCCATTCAAAAGACTATGGAATAAACAATTGAATAGCTCCTGGATAGATGCAACTTTGCATCAGAAAAGCATCTGACGCAAGTTTTATCTAAAGTTTTTAAGTCTTAGTGAGTTTGTAACAACTGAAACTGAACTAAATGCCATGGCTGCACCTGCTACCATTGGATTTAAAAATCCAAGGGCTGCAAAAGGTATACCTATACTGTTGTAGAAAAATGCCCAAAACAAGTTTTGACGTATGGTCTTCATAGTTCTATGGCTCAATCTTATAGCTGTAACTACTCCAGAGAGATCTCCTCTCATAAGGGTTATATCAGCTGCTTCCATTGCCACATCTGTTCCTGTCCCTATTGCAAAACCTACATCTGCTGCTGCAAGAGCTGGAGCGTCGTTTATACCATCACCTACCATGCCTACATGTTTACCTTCTTTTTTTAATGCTTCTACTTTTTCAGCTTTATTTTCTGGCAGTACATCTGCTAAGATATTTGTGATTCCCACTTGATCTGCTATGGCTTTTGCTGTTCTTTCATTGTCTCCTGTTATCATATATACCGTAAGACCCATATCTTGAAGTTCTTTTATAGCTTTTAAAGATGTTTCTTTTATTGTATCGGCCACTGCAATTATACCTGAAAGTGTTCCATCTATAGCTATAAGCATTGCAGTCTTTCCAGCTGTTTCAAGCGCTGATAATGTCTCTTCCTTTGATTCAATATCTATGCCATTGTCCTTCATAAGTTTTCTATTTCCAATTAGAACCTTCTTGGCTTCAAAGTCTGCCTTGAGTCCCTTACCTGGAACCGCTGTAAAGTTTTCAGCTGCAACTATCCTTTCAAGTTTTTCTTCTCCATATTTTACTATGGATTGTCCTAGAGGATGTTCTGAAGCTTTTTCTACACTCGCTGCAATCCTTAAGATTTCATCTTCTGTAAAATCATTAAAGGATAAAAGATCTGTAACTTCAGGTTCTCCTTTAGTAATTGTACCCGTTTTATCAAATATTATAGTGTCCATCTCATGAGTTCTCTCTAGATGCTCACCAGACTTTATCAAGATTCCGTTTTCTGCGCCCTTGCCAGTTCCTACCATTATGGCTGTAGGAGTTGCTAAGCCTAATGCACAAGGACAAGCTATAACTAAAACTGCAACTGCATTTATAAGCCCTGTATTAAAATCTTTAAATCCTAGGTAGAATACTAGAAATGTAAGAAGAGCTATAACTATAACTATGGGTACAAAGACACCTGATATCTTATCTGCAAGTCTTTGAACAGGTGCCTTAGATCCTTGAGCGTCTTCTACAAGTTTTATTATTTGAGAGAGAACTGTATCTTTTCCTATATTTGTTGCCTTAAATTTAAATGCTCCAAATTTATTTATAGTAGCTCCTATTACCTCATCTCCAACTTCTTTGTCCACTGGAATACTCTCTCCTGTTATCATAGATTCGTCTAGTGAAGAAGTTCCTTCTACTATAGTTCCATCTACTGGAACTTTTTCTCCTGGTTTTACTATTACTATATCGCCTATATTTAAATCATCAATATCTATCTCTACTTCTTCACCATCTTTAAATATTAAAGCTCTCTTTGGTTGAAGACCCATAAGTTTTTTTATAGCTTCTGAAGTCTTACCCTTTGCTACAGCTTCAAATGTCTTACCTAAAAGTATAAGAGTTATGATTGTAGCTGAAGCTTCAAAGTAATATTCATGTACTCCAGTTAAAAGATTATATATACTATAAAAATAAGCTGCAGATGTTCCCATAGCTATAAGCACATCCATATTTGCTCCGCCGCCTCTTAGAGCCTTATAGGCTCCATTATAAAATCTATAGCCTATTATAAACTGCACTGGGGTCGCTAGTAGAAACTGAAACCATCCATTGGTCAGTATATTGTCTATTCCAGCCATATGAAAAAACATAGCTAAAAAAAGTGGTAGTGTCAATATGGCAGATATTATAAAGGAATTCTTTAGAGATTTTATTTCCTTTTCTCTAAGTTCTTTTTCCCTATCTAAATCCCTATCCTTTTCTACCTCTGCCTTATAGCCTGCCTTTTCTATTATAGCTACTACATCTCTATCTCTTAAAAGGCCTGATTTAAACTCTACAAGTGCTTTATTAGTAGAGAGATTTACATTTGCCTTTTCTATATTTTCATTCTTATTCAATGCCTTATCTATTCGAGATGAACATGCTGAACATGTCATTCCCTCTATAAGATATGTTTTCTTAACCAAAGGTACTTCATAGCCTGCTTTTTCTATTGTGTTTACTAAATCTATTGGACTCAATTTACTAGCATCATATTCTATAGTAGCTTTTTGAGCTAATAGATTTACACTAGCATTTATAACGCCCTCTTTTTTATTTAGAGCTCTATCTACTCTAGACGAACAAGAGGCTCAGGTCATACCATTAATTTGAATTTCAATTTTAGCATTTACCATGTTTTCACTCCTATCTTACCCCCCTATAGAGGGGGTCTTTTCTTCATAATAACACTCTCTTTTTATTTTGTCAAATATATCTTTTCAATTCCCAGTAAAAAGCTATTGATTTATCTGTACTTCTATTATAAAATGTAATCAAGTGATAACGATTATCAATCTTACTAATAAGGAGTGAGTCTAAGTGGAAAATTTATATATAGAAAATGTATGCCTATCAACACTTAAAAAAGGTGAGATGGGTAGAGTCTCTCAAATAGAAGGAGGTTGTTCTGCAAGA
>CAZRHX010000142.1:3526-4810 GCA_964599855.1 uncultured Tissierella sp.
CAAGAAGCAGATTATATGAACTCGGATTAAATAAAGGTGTATTGGTACAAATAGTTAAAAACGATCTTGGACCTTTGATATTAAACATACAGGGTCACAAACTTGCCATAGGAAAAGGTCTTGCAAGTAAAATAGTTGTAGAAAGATAATTTTGTCAGAGAGGAAATGAACATATGACTACAATTGCTTTAGTGGGAAACCCAAACAGTGGTAAGACAACACTTTTCAATGCTCTAACAGGTTCAAACCAACATGTTGGGAACTGGCCTGGAGTGACGGTTGAAAAAAAGGTTGGACTAGTAAAATATAATAATAAAAAATATGAGATCGTGGATTTACCAGGAACTTATAGTCTAGGTGCATTCTCTGAAGATGAGATAGTTGCAAGAGATTTTATATTAAAGGGAAATCCCGATGTAGTAATAAATGTTATAGATGCAACCAATATAGAAAGAAACTTATATTTAACATCTCAACTCATAGAGATGGGTACAAAAGTAATCTTAGCCTTAAATATGATGGACGAAGCAAAGGCTAAGAACATAGAAATTGATTTAGATAAGCTTTCAAAAGAACTCGGTCTTCCAATAGTTGCAACTGTAGCGTCAAAGAAACAAGGCATTAAAGATCTGCTAAAAGCTACTGCTGAATATATAGATTCTGAAAACCGTGTAAAAGCTTTTACTTATAATGATACGATTCAAAAGGGAATAGAATCTATCAAGCCACTACTAGCAGGTTCAGAATATATCTATCCAGATAATTGGTTAGCTATAAAAATTTTAGAGAAAGATAGAGACATATTAGATTATGTAGATAAAAATGGATCTCAGGCCTTAAAAGATAAAGCTAGAGAAATCCAAGGACTTGATTCTGATATAGAACTTGAAATAATAGATAATAGATATAATTTTATAGGAGATGTTCTCTCCAACAGTGTAAAGAGACCTATAGATCCAAAGATAAGTTTAACAGACAAAATAGATAAAGTAGTTACTCATAAGTTTTGGGGAATACCTATCTTTGCATTTATAATGTTTATAGTTTTCCAACTTACATTTGCAATCGGTGAAGATATACTTGGAGGATTTGTTGAAAATTTAATAGCTAGTCTTGGAGGATATGTAGAAGGTGTATTAATAAATATATCAGCTCCAGCTCTCCTGACCTCATTCGTAACTGATGGTATATTTGGAGGGCTGGGAGCCGTTATAGTATTTGTTCCCTTGATAGTAGTTTTATATTTCTTCTTAGGAATATTAGAAGATACAGGCTATATGGCAA
>CAZRHX010000143.1:0-4788 GCA_964599855.1 uncultured Tissierella sp.
AATGTAAATTCATATGGAAAAACATTAACATTTAAGTATAGTTTTCCAGATCTATTAAGAGATATAAATTCAATTCATGGTATAGAGAGAATTAGATTTATGACATCTCATCCCAAAGATATATCAGATGAACTTCTAACTTCTTTTAAAGATTTAGATAAACTTTGTGATCATCTTCATTTACCAGTTCAGTCGGGTAGCAATAGGGTTTTAAAACTTATGAATAGAAAATATACAAGGGAAAATTACTTAAATTCAATTGAAAAAATAAGAAAAATAAACCCTGATATAAGTATTACTACAGATATAATAGTAGGTTTTCCAGGAGAAACAGAAGAAGATTTCGAGGAAACTTTAGCGCTTGTTAAAAAAATAAAGTTTGATTCTGCATATACATTTCTTTATTCAATTCGTGAAGGAACACCTGCTGCTGAAATGGAGAATCAAATTCCTGATAAAATAAAACATAATAGATTTCAAAGACTCTTAGATACTATTCATGAAATGGGATTAGAAGCTAATAAAGATCTATTGGGTAAGGAAGTTTCTGTTTTAGTTGAAAATACAAGTAAAAATAATGAAAATATATTAAATGGTAGGACTTCCAGTGGAAAGCTTGTACATTTCAAAGGAAGTAATAGGTTGATTGGTAATATAGTGAAGATAAGAATTGATAATGTAAATACTTTTAATTTAGAAGGAACAGTAATTTAAATAGTAATGGAGGTTATATTTTGGAAAAATTAACACCCATGATGCAACAATATATGGAAGTGAAAGAAAAAAATCCAGATTCTATACTTTTTTTTAGACTTGGAGATTTTTATGAAATGTTTTTTGAAGATGCAATTACTGCTTCAAGAGAACTAGAAATAACTTTAACTCAAAGAGATTGTGGTATGGATGAAAAAGCTCCTATGTGTGGTGTGCCACATCATGTGGCTGAAAGCTATATAGGTAGACTTGTTGAAAAGGGATACAAGGTTGCAATATGTGAACAATTAGAAGATCCTTCAGTTGCAAAAGGTATAGTTAAAAGAGATGTGGTTAGGGTAGTCACTCCAGGAACTATTACTGACTCAAATATATTAGATGAAAAGACAAATAATTTTTTGGCATCTCTATATATTGATAATAATGGTGTGGGTTTAAGTTATGTAGACAATTCTACTGGTGAGATGTATACTACAGAGTTTTTAAGTGATCAAGAGGAAAAATCTTATAAATTCATCATAGATGAACTAGGTAAGATTTCTCCTGCAGAGATAATCTGTAATGAGAACTTGTTTTCAAATAACAAATATATTAAAATAATTAAGAATAATTTAAATCCGTTTTTTAATATTTATAAGGACTCAGGTTTTCAAGATGAAGATTTGGAAACTTTGATAACTGATCTATTCGATAAATCTTTGAAGAGATTAGGGATAAATAAGAAAATGTATTCTATTATATCTACTTCAAAGCTTATAGCTTATCTAAATGAAACTCAAAGACAGGCTTTAAATCATATAAATGATTTATTTTTTTATGAAGCTAAAGATTATATGATATTGGACATAAATACTAGGATCAATTTAGAGATTCATGAGACAATACTCTCTAGACAAAAAAAAGGCGCTTTAATCCATGTCTTAGATAAAACAGTTACTTCAATGGGAGGGCGACTCCTTAAAAGGTGGCTAGAAGAGCCTTTGTTAAATATAGTAGAGATTAATAAGAGACTTGATATGGTGGAATATTTTTTTGAAAACATTCCATTATTAGAAAAAATTAGGGAATTATTAAAAAAAAGTTATGATTTAGAAAGACTTTCAGGTAAAGTTTCAAGTGGTAGATGTAACGGTAGAGATTTTATAGCTTTAAAGAGTTCTTTAGAAATTCTACCTGTCTTAAAGAAAATACTTATAGAAACTAAAGATAATAATCTGTCCCAGATAGGTAGAACTATGGATAATTTAAAGGATATCTTTATGCTTATAGATATTTCTATTGAAGATAGTCCCCCCATTACAATAAAAGAAGGCGGTTTAATTAAAGCAGGTTTTGATGAAGATTTAGATAAAATTAGAGAAGCTAATTTAAAAGGAAAAGAATGGCTGGCTAATCTAGAAGCAACAGAAAAAAAGAAAACTGGCATTAAGAATTTAAAGATAGGTTACAATAAAATATCAGGTTATTATTTTGAAATTACTAAATCAAATATTTCTCAAGCGCCAGATTACTTTATTAGAAAACAAACTTTGAAAAACGCTGAGAGATATTATACACAAGAATTAAAAGAGATGGAGAATACAATTCTTAATGCTAAAAATCAATCTCTAGAATTAGAATATAAGTTATTTCAAAATATTAGAGAAAAGATCAAAGATGAAATAACTAGAATACAATCTTCCAGTAGGATAGTTTCTTTAATAGATGTAGTAACTTCTTTAGGAAAGATTTCTTATGCCAATAATTATATTAGGCCTAAGGTAAATAATGAAGGATATATAAGTATTGTAGATGGTCGTCATCCGGTGGTAGAAGCTTTGATAGAAGATGATCAATTTATAGCTAATGATACTTTTTTAGATAAAGATAAAGATATGATTCATATAATTACAGGTCCTAATATGTCTGGTAAATCTACTTACATGCGACAGGTAGCTATTATGGTTTTGATGGCTCAAATAGGATGTTTTGTACCTGCTAGTAAAGCAGATATATCCATAGTAGATAGAATTTTTACAAGGATTGGGGCTTCTGATAATCTCTCTGGCGGCGATAGTACCTTTATGGTGGAAATGAATGAAGTCTCTAATATCATAAAAAATGCTACAAAAGATAGTCTGATAATATTAGATGAGGTTGGTAGGGGGACTAGTACTTATGATGGACTCAGTATAGCTTGGGCAGTAGTTGAGCATATTGTAAAAAGGATAGATGCTAAAACTTTATTTGCCACTCATTATCATGAATTAACTCAACTTCAAAATGAATTTATCAAAATAAAAAATCTTACTATGTCAGCAAGAGAAGATGGAGAGAAAATAATATTTTTAAGGAAGATAATTGAAGGAAGTACAAATAAAAGTTATGGTATTCAGGTAGCTAGACTTGCAGGAATAGATAAAGAGATAATATACAAAGCAAATGAGATACTCAATAGTATAGAGGTTTCGCATCAACTCAATATTACTAAAAATTTCAATGAACCTTTCATTGAGCCTAATGAGGAAAAAAAACAATTAGATCTATCAAGTTATAGAAAAGAATATTATATAGATGAAATTAGAAATATAAATATAAATGAATTGACACCAATAGACTCTTTAAATATACTAAGCAAATTAGTAAAAGAGGCTAAAACTTTAGAGGAGAATTAAAATGGGTAAAATTAAAATTTTAGATGAATCTACTATCCAACAAATAGCAGCAGGAGAAGTTATTGAAAGACCTTCTTCAATAGTTAAGGAGCTTATAGAGAACTCCATAGATGCTGGTAGTAAGAGTATTATAATAGAAATTAAAGATGGTGGAAAGTCATATATAAGAATTACAGATGATGGTGAGGGAATGAACGAAGAAGATATAAAACTAGCTTTTAAAAGGCATTCTACATCAAAGCTCACAAAAGTAGAAGATATATACAGTGTCTTATCTTTAGGCTTTAGAGGTGAAGCTTTATCTAGTATATCGAGTGTTTCTAATGTTGAGTTATTAAGCAAAACCAAAGACTCGGATGTAGGTATACAAGCTTCTATAAAAGATGGTGATATAATAGAATCTAATATAGTTGGTTCTCCCAAAGGTACAACCATAATAGTTAGAGATGTTTTTTTCAACCTCCCTGTAAGGAAAAAGTTTTTAAAAAGTTCTAATGTAGAATCAAATCAAATAGGTGAAATTATAAATAAATTAGCTTTAGGTAATCCTGATGTGGCATTTAAGTTCATAAAAGATAGAAGCAATGTTTTAAAAACTCCTCAAAGTGATAATTTACTAAATACTATATACAATGTACTAGGTAGAGATTATTATAAAAACTTAATTCCGGTAGGCTACCTTGATGATGATTTAAAAATAGATGGTTATATATCAAATAATAATCTCTATAGATCTAATAGAAATCATCATTATTTATATATAAATGGTAGATATATTTCGCATTTAAATATATCTAAAATAATCGAAAAAGAGTATAGAACGCTAATTCCTTTAAATCGCTTGCCAGTCTTCATATTAAATATAGAATTGAAACCAAATGAAGTTGATATAAATATTCATCCTACAAAACAAGAAGTTAAATTTGTAAACTCTGAGCATATATATGATATTATAGCTACTATGGTGAGAGAAAAACTTATGCCTTCTGTAACAGTTCCAGAAATGAAAATCTCTAAAAATAAAGATATCAAAGAAAAAAAGAATTTACTATCAGATTTCTTTAGTGAAAAAGAAGTCAATATAAATAAAGAAGAGAATGCAGATGTAAATATAATTGTAAAAGATTTAACATTTGATACTTATAAAGATATTAAAGAAGAGGAAGGCAATAATGAAAATAATGATGTTGAGAAACATGAAGATATAGATAAAATTGATAGGGTTTTATCCATATCAAAGAAAACTAATGATAAAGCTAAGGATATTAATAAAAAACTCAATATTGATAAAGATGAATTATTGGAAGAACAAAAAATACAAAATATATTATTAGATATAAAACCTATAGGGAGAGTTTTTGACACTTATATAGTAGTAGAAAGTACAGAAGAGGAAAAAATATTTTTTATAGATCAGCAT
>CAZRHX010000144.1:0-2320 GCA_964599855.1 uncultured Tissierella sp.
CTTACCTCTGTTTTTTACACCGGAGTTCAGAGATGCTGTAAAGTCTTTTATATGAACTTCATATAAGATAGGACTAGAAAAGTTTCTATTGTACACTATTTTATGGTCTTTAAAGCCTTTGGGGTTTGTCTCTTCTAAATCTATTATCGCTGATGCAGATGAATTTATAGCTGATGATATTGAGTAGGGATCTGTTACTTCTATTTCACCTTCTATTAAATATCTATAGAACTCTCCTTTATGGTCTCCTTTTAGCCTGAGTTCATGAACTCCATCTTTTAGTTTTTCCATTTCAAGAAATTTTCCTTCTTTTAATTCTTCAGATTTATATAATACTAATTCTATTTTTTCTCTAATTGGTGACCATACCCTGAAGATAGTTTCTTCTTTTGTATAGATCATCCCAAGCTTTTTTTCTGTTTTCCCAAAGTCTATCATGCTTCTTCATATCTCCCGTCTCTTAATGATTAATTAAATTTTCGTATAATTTGATATATTCTTTTGATGATTTTTCCCAATCATTCTTAGAATTCATAGCAGATTTCATTAAACCATTCCAGATTTTTTTATCTCTGTACAAGAATAGAGCTCTCTTTATAGAAAATAATAGTTCATGAGCATTAAAGTTTTTAAAGGTAAATCCATTTCCTTCACCTGTATACATGTTGTAAGGTTCTACAGTATCTTTTAAGCCCCCTACTTCTCTAACTATAGGAATAGTACCATACCTAAGTGAGATCAGCTGAGATATCCCGCAAGGCTCACTCATGGATGGCATAACAAATATATCACTTGCCGCATATATTAGATGAGCTTCGTCTTCATTAAAATATACTCTTGAAGCCATTTTTTCTGGATATTTACTTTGAAAATATAAAAACATATCTTCGTATTCTTTATCTCCAGTTCCAAGCATTACAAACTGTATATCTTCTTGTAGCAATTCTTCTATTATAGTTCTTACAAGGTCTAAACCTTTCATAGCTACAAGTCTTGAAACCATAGATATAAGCGGAATTTCTTCATCTACTGGCAGATTATACTTCTTTTGTAAAGCCAATTTATTTTCAACCTTATTTTTTATAGTTTTAAAATTATAATTCTTAGTTATCTTCTTATCCTTATTGGGATCATATACTTCATAGTCTATACCGTTAACTATACCTCTTAGTTTACCTGCATGATCTGCTATTATACCTTCTAAGCCTTCTCCAAAGAAGGGATCTTTTATTTCTTGGGCATAATTTCTCGATACTGTTGTTAAAAGATTGCTATATACAATACCGGCTTTCATCATATTTATACTGTCATAGTATTTTAAACCATCTTCATGAAAATATTCCTTTGACAGTCCAGCAATTTCTTGTAAGATAGCTTCTGGAAATATTCCTTGATATTTTAAATTATGCATAGTATGGACTGTCTTTATATCTCCATAAAAACCATCTCCTCTAGCAAAGTCTTGCCTATAAAGTGGAACAAGACCTGAATGCCAATCGTTGCTATGCATTATATTTGGTTTAAAATCTAAAAATTTAGGGAGAATAGTTGCAGCTTTCGAGAAAAATATAAACCTTTCTCCATCGTCTTCTTCACCATATATATTGTCTCTTTTAAAGTAATCTTCATTATCTATAAAGTAATATGTTACACCTTTGAATTCATATGAATATATTCCTGCATATTGATGTTTAGGTCCTAGATCTACATAATAGAATCCGATAAATTCCATTTTCTCCCTATATTTTTCAGGTATTTGCGAATAAAGAGGCATTACAACCCTGATATCTGTTCCTAGTTTTTTAAGGGAAGCTGGCAGACTACCTGCTACATCTGCAAGGCCTCCTGTTTTTAAAAATGGTACTGATTCTGCAGTTATATAAAGTACTTTCATGAGGTTAGTCATCCTTTCTTATCACTTGGTTTTTTTCTACTACATATGGCATTGAAGAGCTTCCGGCAATTCTAGCACCTTCTTCTACAAGTGTATATTTATCTAATATAGAATTTACCACCGTAGCATTTTCTTCTATTTCTCCTTTTTGCATTACTATTGAATTTTTAATTATAGCACCTTTAGCTATCTTTACCCCCCTAAATATAATAGAGTTTTCTACTGTGCCATTGATTATACATCCATTTGCCACTATAGAGTTTTTTACATTGGAATCTTTTTTATATAGTGTAGATGGCTCATCTTTGGCCTTTGTAAATACGGTTCCGTTTTCATGGAATATTTCATTTGCTATATCTTCATCCAGCAAATTTAAATTTGCATCATAGTAGTTTTTTAAATCAGATATGTTTTCTACATGACCTT
>CAZRHX010000144.1:2420-4757 GCA_964599855.1 uncultured Tissierella sp.
TTTAAATTTGCATCATAGTAGTTTTTTAAATCAGATATGTTTTCTACATGACCTTCAAATTCATATGTGTTGATTTTGTATTTGCCTATATTTTGAAGTATAGCATTTTTCAGATAATAGGTATCTCCTCTTTCAATTGATTCTCTTACTAGTTTGAAAAATACTTCTTTTTTTAAAAAACCCATTTCCAAAAATAGATTGAATTCTTTTTCTGTTCCAAGATTTATTCCCATACTCTTTATATTATCTTCTTCATCTATAATCATCTTGTCTTTATTGATAAAGTCTCCATGTGTATCTTTTTGTTTTTTATAGATAAGAGTGATATCAGCATCTGTTTTTCTAAAACATTTAAATGCATCATCTACATCTACTTTTGCCACTATCTCTGGATTACATATAAATACATATTTTTCTTTGATATGTTCAAAGAAGGGCTCTGTACTGTGAAATTGATGAATATCTCCTATATGCTGTCCATAATCATTTTCTAATATGGGAGGGAACATAAATATTCCATTAAATCTTCTATCTAAATCCCATGGGTTTCCGTTTCCTATATGGTCCATTGTAGATCTCATTTTTTTGCCTGTATATATAGCCACTGATTTTATGCCATGATTTACCATGTTAGAAATTGTAAAGTCTACAAGCCTATACCTTCCACCAATTGGCAACATATATACTGGTCTATTTTTACAAAGTCCTCCAAAGTTCTCTCCATTATCTCCACCATTTATTACTCCTATGCATCTTTCCATTTTTCTCCCCCCTATTCTACTAATATTCCTTCATCGGATACTAGATATATTGATTCTACATTTTCCTTACCTATTACAGCATTTTCTTCCACTGTTATTCCTTCAACTATTACAGCATTGTTAACTTTTGCACCTTTTTTTATTGTAGTATTTGACATTATAACCGAATTATTTACTTGTGCTCCTTCTTCTACATTTACTTCACTAAATAAAACACTATTATTTAATTCTCCTTTAATAACACAACCTTCATTTACTAGTGAATTATTTATCTCTGCTGTTTTTCCAATATATTGAGGTGGAAGATTTTTATTTCTTGTATATATTCTCCAGTCTCTATTGTATAGATTAAGAGTATTGTCTTCATCTAAAAGGTCCATATTTGCTTCCCAATAACTTTTGACCGTTCCAACATCTTTCCAATATCCTTTAAAATTCCAAGCGTACATTTGATTTCCATCTTCTAACATTTTAGGAAGTATATCTTTACCAAAGTCATGACTTGAATCTTTGTTCTTAGCATCTTCTACTAAATATTTATTCAATTTTTTCCAATCGAAAATATATATTCCCATAGAGGCCATATTGTTCTTTGGATTTTCTGGTTTTTCTTCAAATTCTACTATTTTCATATCTTTATCTACATTTATTATTCCAAATCTTGGAGCTTCATCCCATGGAACTTCCATGACTGCTATAGTTACATCGGAAGCCTTTTGCTTGTGCTCTTCTAAAAGTTGATCATAATCCATCTTATATATATGGTCTCCTGAAAGAATTAAAACATACTCTGGATTTAGTTCTTCCAGAAAGTCTATATTTTCAAATATTGCATTTGCAGTTCCTGTATACCATCTTCCGCCATCTTCAGATGTAAAGGGTTGAAGTATTCTAAGACCTCCAACGTTTCTGTCGTAGTCCCAAACTGATCCTATACCTATATGACTATTTAATAATGCAGGTTTATATTGAGTTAAAACTCCTATATCAGGGATACCTGAATTCGCGGCGTTACTTAGGGGAAAATCTATAATCCTATACTTTCCGCCAAAAGTAAGTGTTTTTAATCTTGAGCCTTGACCTCCCGCCAGAAGCATGGCTACTATTCTTTTTTCTTTCATCACTTTCGCCTCCTAGTTTTTCTTTTTAAATATAATTCCTCCAAGTGCTGGTAAAGTAACTTCGATTCTAAAGTCTCTACCATGTACTGGTTCTGCTTTAGTTTTATAAGTTTTTATTCTTTTAGTTTCTCCACCATATCTCCTATGATCACTAGTTATAAGCATTCCATAAGATCCTTCTTGGTCTACTCCTATTGGATAGTCGACTCTTTCTACAGGTGTAAAGTTAAACACCGCTATAATCTTTTCACCATCTTTTCCTATCCTTTCAAATGCTAAAATGCTTTCCTTATGGTTTTCGTGTTCTATCCAATTAAATCCATCATAAGATGTATCATTTATATAGAAAGATTCTTCATCTTTGTATAACTTATTTAAGTCTTTTACAAAACCTTGGAGCTTTTCATGTTTTTCATATTCTAAAAGCACCCAGTCTAGCTGTCCCCACTCGTCCC
>CAZRHX010000145.1:0-4735 GCA_964599855.1 uncultured Tissierella sp.
TGATATAGATGCTACTTGTGATGCCATGAAGGCTCTGGGAGCTAAGATAGAAAAGACATCAGCGACGAGTTTAAAGATAAAGGGAAATTTTCCTTTGGAGATAAAGAAAGAAGTTTTAGACTGTAAAGAATCGGGTTCTACTCTTAGGTTCTTAATTCCCATATCACTTTTAGCAGAAGGGAAAGTAGAGTTTCAAGGAAAAGGAAAACTTATAAGCCGCCCATTGGGTACATATTATAATATATTTGACCAGCAAGGAATAGCATACAAAAATAATAATGGAGAATTACCTCTACACTTAAAAGGTTCCTTAAAGCCTGGAGAATTCAAAGTAGAGGGCGATATAAGCTCACAGTTTATAAGCGGACTTATGTTTACACTTCCACTTTTAGATGGAGATTCAAAGATAGTAATAAGGGGAGAACTAGAGTCTAAGGCCTATGTTGACTTGACTATAGATATGCTAGAAAAATTCGGAATAAAAATAATAAACAAGGACTATAAGGAATTTATCATAGAAGGTGGTCAAGAATATAAAGCTCGTGATTATAAAGTAGAAGGTGACTTTTCTCAGGCAGCTTTTTGGCTTGTGGGAGGAATGCTTGGTGAAAAGATAGATTGTAGAGATCTTAATTTAGATTCACTTCAAGGAGATAAGGCTATATTAGATTTAATCCTTGAAATGGGTGGAAGTTTAGATATGAAAGAATCCTCAGTCTTGGCGAAAAAATCACATACAAGAGGAATTGTTATAGATGCATCAGAATGGCCAGATATAGTTCCCATACTGACCGTACTTGCAGCTTTTAGTCAAGGCCAAACTAAGATAGTAAATGCGGCAAGACTTAGAATCAAAGAATCAGATAGACTTAGGGCCATATCAACTGAATTAAATAAACTTGGTGCAGATGTAAAAGAGTTAGAAGATGGGCTTGTCATAAATGGCGGAAAGCATTTAAAAGGAGGAACCGTATATAGTTGGAATGACCATAGGATAGCTATGTCCCTTGCAATTGCAAGTATCAAATGTGATGGAGAGGTAACTATTACCAACAGTGATGTAGTCAACAAATCATACCCTCATTTCTGGGAAGATTTCAAGAGCGTAGGGGGCGATATAGATGAGTTCAACATGGGCTAACAATATAAAACTTTCCCTCTTTGGAGAATCTCATGGAGCTGCTATAGGAATAAATATAGATGGACTTCCCTCTGGTATAGAATTGGACTTAGAAGAGATAAAACTAGAGATGCGAAGAAGAGCTCCAGGACGTGATAAGACAGCTAGCAGTAGAAAAGAAAAAGATGAATTTGAGATACTAAGTGGATATTTTAATAATAAAACCACTGGCACTCCTCTTTCTATAATAATTAGAAATACAAATACTAGATCTGGTGATTATGATAAGACTAAAGATTTTGCCAGACCTGGACATGCCGACTTTACAGGCAAAGAAAGATATAGTGGTAACAATGACTATAGAGGTGGAGGTCATTTTTCAGCTAGACTTACAGCGCCCATAGTCTTTGCAGGAGCTATAGCAAAACAGATATTAAAATCTCAAGGGATATTAGTTGGAAGTCATATAAAAAGCATATATAATATAGAAGATAATAGTTTTAATTATACGGAAATTTCAGAAGAACTCTTAAAAGATCTAGCCCTTAAAAGACTACCTACCATAGATAGAAAAAAATCAGACCAAATGGAAAAAGCTATACTAGATGCAAAAAAAGAAGGAGATTCAGTTGGTGGAGTTGTAGAATTAGCAGTTTTAAATATACCAACAGGTCTGGGCAGTCCCTTCTTTGATTCAATAGAAAGCCGCTTATCTCAAATGATATTTTCTATTCCAGGAGTTAAGGGAATAGAATTTGGCAAGGGCTTTGATATAACAAAGTTGAAGGGTTCTCAGGCCAATGACCAGATGTATATGGAAGATGAAAGAGTTAAGACTTATACAAATAATAATGGTGGTATACTTGGAGGAATTTCAAGCGGTATGCCTATTATCTTTAAAGTTGCCTTAAAGCCAACGCCTTCTATCTCTAAAAGCCAAAAGACTATAGATATGGTAGAGGGGAAAGATGTTGAAATAGAGATAGTTGGAAGGCATGACCCTTGTATAGTTGTAAGGGGTGTCCCAGTTCTTGAATCCGCCACAGCCATAGTAATATTAGACTTATTAATGGAGATGAATAAAGATGACATATTTAGAAGAACTTAGATGTGAAATAGATGATATAGATAAAAGATTAGTCCAACTCTTTGAAAAGAGGATGGAGACTGTATCTGGTGTTGCAAACTATAAAATAGAAAACAAACTACCGGTATTAAATAGCTTAAGAGAAGGGCAAGTAATAGATAAAAACATAGACTATTTAAAGAACAAAGACTTGAGCCCATATCTTAAAGAATTCTATATAAAACTTATGGATTTAAGCAAAGATTATCAGAAACTACAGATAGGTAAAGCCGAGTCCAAGACAAATGTATGCTTCCAAGGAACAAAAGGTTCCTATAGTGAAGAAGCTCTTTTTGAATATTTTGGACCAGAGGCAAATGCCTATCCTGTCAAAGAGTTTGAAGATGTGTTTAAAAAATTAAAAGATGAAAATATAGCTTATGGAGTACTTCCCATAGAAAACTCTTCTACAGGGGCTATAAACGAAGTTTACGATCTTTTGAGAAAATATGGTCTATATATAGTTGGAAATATGACTTTAAAGATAAATCACAATTTAATGGGCATAGACAGTGCTAGTCTAGAAACTATAAAAACAGTATATTCTCATCCCCAAGCATTTGAACAGTGCAGTGAATTTCTTAAAGATAAAAACCTAGAGGCAATACCCTATTATAATACTGCAGTAAGCGCAGAATTTGTAAAAAAAGAGCAGTCTAAAACAATTGCAGCCATAGGAAGTAAGAGGGCGGCAGAAGTAAATGGATTAAAAATAATTAAAGAGAATATCAACAACAACGACAGTAATTATACAAGATTTATAATAATAGGTAAGACACTTGAAAGAGGAGATATGAATGATGCTATAAGCATAGTATTTTCAAGTCCAAATAAGGTAGGAGCACTTTATGACAGTCTGGGAATCTTTAAAAAGAATAACTTAAATATGATAAGGATAGAATCAAGACCAGTAGTAGGCAAGCCGTGGGAATATTTTTTTTACATAGATTTTGAAGGTGACATAAACAATGCTCATGTAAAAGAAGCAATAGACTATATTCAAAACAATAGCAGTTATTTTAAACTCCTTGGAAATTATAAAAAATAGACTTTCGTGAAAGGGTGAAGAGATGAATAGGATCAAGGGAACTACAAGACTTATATCCATACTTGGTAATCCAGTAAAGCATAGTAAATCTCCGCAGATGCACAATAGATCTTTTGAGAAACTAGGATTAGATTTTGCCTATATGCCCTTTGAAATAGAAGAGCTTGGCAAAGCTGTAGGAGCTATGAAAATCTTAAATGCCAAAGGCTTTAATATAACTATGCCCTATAAAGGTCAAGTGATGGAGTTTTTAGATGAAATAGATAGGGCGGCAGACATGATAGGAAGTGTAAATACTGTCTTAAACAAGGATGGAAAACTTATAGGATACAATACAGATGGCAAGGGTTTTGTAAAGTCATTAGAAGAAAGAAAAGTAAAGTTTAAAGATGAAAAGATTGTAATTCTGGGTGCAGGTGGAGCTGCAAGAGCTATCGCCATACAATTAGCTCTCGATTCTGCTGGAGAGATTGTCATAGTAAATAGGACTATAGAAAAGGCTGAAAGAATAACTAATATAATAAACAAAGAGATTCCAAAAGTTAAGGCTAGAAGTATAATCTTAGATGAAGGGCGCTTAAAAGAAGAATTAAAGGACGCTAAAATACTTATAAACACCACACCGATTGGCATGGAGGCGACTCTGGGTAAGAGTCCTATAGAAAAGCTAGATACTCTCCATAGAGATCTATTTGTTTCAGATATAATATATGATCCAGCAAAGACAAAATTGTTATCTCAGGCAGAAAGAGCTGGATGCAAGACTATGAACGGTTTGGGAATGTTGGTCTATCAAGGTGCAATTGCCTTTAAAATTTGGACCGATATCGACATGCCCCAATCTCTTATAGAAGATATGCTAGGAGAGGATAGAAAGTAGGTGTATTAGTAGTGGAAACTATAAGGGTTAAAGATATAATAATTGGACAAGGCCTACCTAAGATAGCTGTATCCATTATTGGGACTAGTCTGGATGAGATAATAGAAAACATAGGAGCAATTCCCAGGGAAAAGCTAGATATAGTGGAGTGGAGGGCAGACTTTTTTAGAGATGTATTCAGCATAGAAAAGGTCTTGGAGGCTTTAAGGATTATCAGAAAAAAACTCATAGATATGCCAATTATTTTTACATTTAGAACTAAAGAAGAAGGTGGAGAAAAAGAAATAGATATGGAATATTATACCCTTCTAAATACAGCGGTTGCTAGCTCTGGACATGTAGATTTAATAGATATACAGATCTCTTTAGATGAAGATATAGTTAAAGAAAATATAGACAAGATACATAGGGAAAATATATTTGTAATAGGATCAAATCATGACTTTTTAAAGACCCCTAAAAAAGAAGAGATGATGGATAGATTAAAGACTATGGATAGATTAGGAGCAGATATTCTTAAAATAGCAGTTATGCCAAAGGATACAAAAGATGTCTTAGACC
>CAZRHX010000146.1:0-3327 GCA_964599855.1 uncultured Tissierella sp.
TAGTGAAAAGATCTCAAAAACACTTTAAAGCTCAACAAGAATCACTAGGAGAAGTAAACGGTCATATAGAAGAAGTTTACAGTGGACACGAGATCATGAAGGCCTTTAATGCAGAAGAAGAATCAGTCGGAGTCTTTAGGAAGATAAATGGAGAACTCTATAACTCAGCCTGGAAATCACAATTTCTTTCAGGACTTATGATGCCTATCATGACTTTTATAGGAAACTTAGGATATGTAGCAGTTTCAATTCTTGGGGGATGGTTTGCTATTAGAGGAATTATACAAGTAGGAGATATACTTGCTTTTATTCAGTATATAAGAAACTTTATGCAACCACTAAGACAAGTAGCTCAAATATCAAATGTGCTTCAAACAACCGTTGCAGCTTCAGAAAGAGTATTTGATTTTTTAGAAGAGAAAGAAGAAATCTTAGAAATAGAAAACCCTATAGAACTTAAAAATGTAGAAGGAAGAGTAGATTTTGACAATGTAAGATTTGGATACGATGAAGATGATATTATAATAAATGACTTTACAGCCCATGTAAAACCTGGTCAAAAGATAGCCATAGTTGGTCCTTCAGGTGCTGGTAAAACAACCATAGTAAAACTTCTTATGAGATTTTATGAACTTAACGGTGGACGCATCTGTATAGATGGACACGATATAAAAGAGTTTTCCAGAGAAGGCTTAAGAGATAACTTTGGTATGGTGCTTCAAGACACATGGTTATTTAAAGGCACTATAATGGATAATATCAGATATGGACGACTAGATGCTACAGATGAGGAAGTAATACAAGCTTCAAAAGCAGCCCATGCTCATAGGTTTATTCATACATTACCTGATGGATATGATATGGTCATAAACGAAGAAGCTAACAATGTCTCACAAGGACAAAAACAACTTCTTACAATAGCTAGAGCCATATTAAGTGATCCTAAGCTATTGATCTTAGACGAAGCAACATCTTCAGTAGATACAAGAACTGAAGTCTTAATACAAAAAGCAATGGAAAACCTAATGGCAGAAAGAACTAGCTTTATAATAGCCCACAGACTTTCAACCATAAGAAATGCAGATATAATATTTGTTATGAATGATGGCGACATAGTAGAAAAAGGAAGTCATGATGAACTGATAGAAAGAGATGGATTTTATGCAGAACTTTACAATAGTCAGTTTGAAGAGGGAGTGGCATCTTAAAGAAAAAACTATAAAGTAATATAAGAAATAAAATTCTAGCCTTAGATCAAATTTAATCTAAGGCTAGAATTTTATCCTTATAAATTGTTTTTTTAGACATAAAAATACTCAAGTAAAGATATCTTTACTTGAGTAAGGTTTTTCTATTAATAAATTCTTCTTCCAGAAGCAAATTTGCTGCTGTAATAATTAGAATTTATACTATCAGTTCTAACGCCTTTACTAGGGTTTGCTGCATGAATAAATTGTCCATTTCCTATATAAATTCCTGCATGACTAGGACCAGCTCTGTATGTGTTATTAAATATTATCAAATCTCCAGCTTGTAGTTGAGACTTGCTTAAGCTTTTACCAATATAAGCTTGACTTGTAGTAGTACGTGGAATACTTATACCCATTTGCTTATATACATATTGAGTAAAGCCAGTACAGTCAAATCCTGAAGGACTAGTTCCACCGTAAACATATCTAGATCCTAAATATTTTTTAGCTGTATTTACTATATTTATACTTGTGCTTTTACCAGAATTGCTTCTACTTGGTGCTGGTGCTGAACTTGGTTTACCTGCTTTTGTTTTACCACTTAAAACATTGTTTAAAGTATTTATTGTAGCTTTACCTGCTATTCCATCAACAGATAATCCTTGAGATCTTTGAAAACTCATTACTGCATTTTTAGCTCCATTTCCAAAAACACTATCTACAGACATTTTATAGTGTCCAAGTTTTTTTAATCCGGTTTGTAAGGCTTTTACATCAGATCCTCTTGAACCATGTTTTAAAACTCTGCTATATGATAAGGAAGTAGAAGCACTATATTTTGGTGGCTTTGGAGTAGCTGCTGGTTTTGCTGCTGCTACTTTACCATTTGTCTTATTTTTTAAAACTTTTGCTGAATTAGGTCCAAAAGCACCATCTACCTTTAAACCATTAGCTTTTTGAAATTGCTTAACAGCTTTTGTTGTGATACTACCATAGTATGTAGTATTGCTCTTATAAGTAAAAAAGTTTAGTTTTCTTAAATTTTGTTGTAGTTCTTTTACATCTGGATGACTTACCCCTTGATATAAAACTCTATCTCCCAGAGCTGCTTCAGAAGGTGTTCCTCCTAGAGTTATCATTCCCGCTACTGTACATGCTAATATAGTATTTTTGATAGTATTCTTTTTAATATTGATTTTCATTTAAATTTACTCCTCCTTTGGATCAGTTTTTATTATTTTTTTTCTTACATTTTATAGTATATTACAGAATGGTTAAAAAAGAAAGCCTTTTTTGTAACTTTTTTGTAACTTTTTTATAAAAATTGAAAATCTATGTTTATAAACCTATGTAAGTGTTCTATTAAGCTGGACAGAGATAAAAGCATAAAACAAATATAAAAGAATAAAACTTAAAAGATAATCAATTTTTATTCTTTTTTTCTTACTTCCTATAGTATATTACAGAATGGTTAAAAAAGAAAGCTTTTTTGTAACTTATTTGTAATCCCTTGTAATCTATTTTTAATAAAAGGCTGCAAATGTTCTATTAAGCGAGATAGAGATGAAAATAAAAATAAATAAAAAAAGAATAAAAACTATAATATTATAGTTTTTATTCTTTTTACTAAAATCTTATTATTTAACAGTTATTTTATCAATAACTTTTCCAAACACCATACCCACAAAATATAATCCTGGCATGGGATCATCCCAACTCCAAGTTGAGTGAACTTTTTTAAAGGTATTATCTTTTATAATCTTCGATAAACTCATCTGGCCTGATTTCAAATATCCTCTTATAGCAAAGAGGTCTTCATACATATAGTGAAATACATAACCTGTATCTGTTTCTATACTTTTATTTGGTGGGATCTCATCTGTCATCTCTAGATAAGCTATCATAGGGAAGTTAAGTCCACACTTAGCTAGCATTTCATTAAAGTTTATAGTTCTTACATTTACTTCAATAAGATAAATCTCACCAGTAACCTCATCTTCTTTAAGTTCCACTTCTGCAAAGCCCTTAAACTTTATGCCCTCTAAGAAAGGTTTACATATTTCATGGGTTCTAGGAAGCCATTTTTGCTTGGCATAGGTAGAAGCACCAAAGTTATTTGGCCATTGTCTTATCTTAT
>CAZRHX010000146.1:3337-4725 GCA_964599855.1 uncultured Tissierella sp.
GAAGTGTAATGAGTAACTTCAGAATTCTGGTTTAAATAAGCATCATAACAATAACAGTTTTCTTCAGGTCCTGGAATTATTCTCTGGATTATAATGCCATGACCATCTCTCTTACACATATTGACTTTCTCTATAAGCTCTTCTTCTGAATTTATGACAAGCACCTTATGTCTATAAGCCTTAACAAATGATGCCGAGTCCATAGGCTTTATAATACAGGGGTACTTTATCTCTTCATTAACTCTTTGGGCTAGGTTCTCCTCATCTCCATTGATAGTTTCAGGAACCTTGACATTGAACTTTTCCGCCAATAAGCTCATAGTGAACTTATCCATTACTTCAGTCCAAAGTCCTTTTTTGTCCATTGGAAACAAGTAATATTTCTTCAATTCATGAAAATAAGTATCCATAAACTCTACATAAGGATCAGCACCTGGAAACAAGACAGGTTTATTTTCCTGCTTTTTAGAATAGTCTATCAAAAAATTTAATAGTCCTTCCGGATCCTCTTTATAATGTGGAGCTATATGTTTTTCACTTAAATACTTTGATTTTGCTCCATAGCGTTCTTTCTCGCTATAATCTACAGCTGTAACGTGGACATTGTTTCTTCCCAAACACCTGATGATGCTCAAGCCCACATAATAATTTGCTCCTAATACAACCGCTTTATTTTTGATAATCATACACCGCCTTAAAGATAATTATAATATATTAAAAAACTCGTATAATAAGTATATCTCTAAGACCTAGAACTATCAAGGCTTTTTACTCATTTTCATCAATAAAATAAGCCTTAATAAGAGATTAAGAAGCTTGAAAAAGAAAATCCCGGCCTCATATTAAATTATCCTTATTTTTCACTAGATAGAGTGATATAATAGCTTTGAATAGGAGTGAATAAAATTGGCAAAAAAACAAAAAACAGTAGAAGTAAAAATAATTGATACAATCTTTCCAAATAAATCTGTAGCTATGTATGATGATAAAAAGATAATATTTAAAGGCGGAATAAAAGGACAGACAGTAGTGGTAAGATTTAAAAGAAGGAGAAAGGATCATATAGAAGGAAAACTTCTAGAAGTAATAGAACACTCTCCTCTAGAGAAAAACCTCGGAAAATATGGGAAATATGATCTTGGACCTTGTCCATATGGAACCCTTCTATATGAAGATGAACTCGACTTAAAAGTAGAACAAGTTTTAAACTTATTTGAAAAAAAAGGAATAAAAGACTTTGAATTCTTGGGAATAGAAAAAAGTCCAGACGAGTTTGCCTATAGAAATAAGATGGAATATACCTTTGGAGACGAAGAAAAAGGTGGACCCATTGTCCTAGGACTTCATAAAAAGGGAAGATTCTACGAGATGGTAGACACAGACGGTTG
>CAZRHX010000147.1:0-1977 GCA_964599855.1 uncultured Tissierella sp.
GGAGTTTAGAAATAAATATAGAAATATAGATGTACTACTTGTAGATGATATTCAGTTTATAGCTGGAAAAGAGGGAACTCAGGAGGAGTTTTTCCATACCTTTAATGCTCTTCATGATTCAAATAAACAAATTATAATTTCTTCAGATAGGCCTCCAAAAGAGATACCTACTCTAGAAGATAGACTTAGATCCCGTTTTGAATGGGGTCTTATAGCAGATATTCAGGCTCCAGATTTGGAAACTAGGATTGCAATACTTAGAAAAAAGGCAAATATAGAGAATATAGAGGTTCCTGATGAAATAATGGAATATATAGCCAGTAAAATTCATTCTAATATAAGAGAGTTAGAAGGTGCACTTATAAGAGTGGTTGCTTATTCTTCACTTACCAATAAAGATATAAATATAGAATTAACTGAGGAAGCTTTAAAGGATATTATATCTAATAATAAACCTAAGGAAATAACGGTAGATCGTGTAAAAGAAGAGGTTTCTCAAAATTTCAGTATAAAGATGGAAGATTTTATTTCTAAGAAGAGAACAAGGGCTATTGCTTTTCCTCGTCAGATAGCCATGTATTTAACGCGTGAACTAACTGATCTATCACTTCCTAAAATAGGAGATGAATTTGGAGGAAGGGACCATACTACTGTTATTCATGCTTGCGATAAAATAAATAAGGATTTACAGGAAAATAAAGATTTAAAAGATAAGGTGGATTATATTATTGACAGATTAAAGGGAGTTTAGCTATTTTTTGTGGATAGTTGCAAGTCTATAAGAGACTTATCAACATGTTATCAATTGACCTGGACTTTCTATTCTTAAGCTAAAAAAGGCTTATCCACATATTAACACGCCCTACTACTATTACTACTATCTTTATATATCTTTATATCTATCTAGAGAGGAGAAAAAAAAATGAAATTTAAGGTAAATCAAAGAGAATTATCAAAACATATTAATATAGTACAAAAAAGTATTTCTTCGAGAACTACATTACAGATTTTAGATGGAATACTTATAGAAGCTAAAAATAATAAATTAAAATTAACTGGAACGGATCTTGAACTCAGTATAGAAACATTTATTGATTGTGAAATATTAGAAGAAGGATCTATTGTAGTTAATTCTAGAATATTTGGTGATATAGTAAAGAAGCTTGAAAATGATATGATAACTATAACTGTGGATAAAACTACTATAAATATAAAGTGTCAAAATTCAGAGTTTAATATTTCAGGAAATCCAGGAGAGGACTACCCTGATCTACCTCTTGTTGTAGAAAGAGATTCTTTTAATATCTCTATGGATATATTTAAGACAGTTATAAGAAAGACAGTTTTTTCTACTACTACAGATGAAACAAGACCTACTCTTACTGGAGTACTTGTCGAAATTGAGAATGGATTTATTTCTTTTATAGCTTTAGATGGTTATAGGCTTGCTTTTAAGAAATTGCCTATAAATAGTGATGCAGAAACCAAGATGATAATACCGGGTAGGAGTTTAAATGAAATAAACAAAATTTTGGACGAAAAAGAGGAAGATTTAAAGATAAGTGTGGCCCCTTCTCATATAATAGTAAATCTTGGGGATACGACTATTTACTCAAGACTTTTAGAGGGACCATTTTTCAATTATAAGGATATTATAAGAAGTGAACATAAGACTACTGTAAGAGTAAATAGGCAGGATTTTCAAAACAGTTTAGAGAGAGCTTCACTCCTTGCTAAGCAGGAGAAAGCTAATCTTGTAAAATTAAGTCTTATAGATAATAAGTTAAATATAAAGTCAAATACAGAAGTTGGAAATGTATTTGAAAGTATAGATGCAGAAACTGATGGTGAAGATGTAAATATAGCTTTTAATTCAAGATATATTTTGGAAGGTATAAAGGCTATAGATGATGAAGAGATAAGGCTTAATTTTATGGGAAGTTTAAATCCTTGTATAATAAATGGGATAGAAGAAGA
>CAZRHX010000147.1:1987-4709 GCA_964599855.1 uncultured Tissierella sp.
CTTATTTAGTTTTACCTGTAAGATTGGCACAAGATGATTTTTAGGAGAGATAAATGATGAAAGAAGTAAAAATAAATACTGAATATATAAAATTAGATCAATTTTTAAAATTAACTGGACTTGCAGGAACGGGTGGGCATGCTAAAATTTTAATAAATGAAGGTCAAATAAAAGTAAATGGAGAAGTCTGTACTATGAGAGGAAAGAAACTCAGGGCGGATGATCTTGTAGAGATAGAAGAAGATACTTTTAAAGTGATACAATCTTAGGTCTTAGAACATTTGTTTAAAGCTAGGTCTTATGATATAATATAAAAGTTATGGTGAGATATTTTTTATGCCTTAAGGGGTGCTTGATTTTGAATGTAAAAGATATAAGGCTTATAAATTTTAGAAATTATAAAAATATAGATATTAATTTAAATAAAAATATAAATGTTTTTATAGGTAATAATGCTCAAGGTAAGACAAATCTTATAGAGGCCATATATATGTGCGCTACGGGAAAATCTTTTCGAACAAATAGAGATAAGGAAATTATAAGTTTTGATAAAGATGAAGGTTATATAGGAATAAGCATGTGCATAGGAAATTATAATAAATTTATAGAGGTAAAGCTCCATAGGGATAAGTCTAAAAGAATCAGGATAAATAAAACAGAGCTTGAAAGCTATAAAGATTTAAATAGTGGATTAAATGTTGTTGTATTTACTCCAGAAGATTTAAGGATAGTCAAGGGAGGTCCTCGTGAGAGAAGAAATTTTCTGGATGATGGAATCTCACAGGTTAAACCTCTCTATAGTTATAATATAAATAAATATAAGAAGATTTTGTTTCAAAGAAATAATCTATTGAGATCTAGTAAGTTTAAAAGAGATTTGAAGGATCTTTTAGATGTGTTTGACAATCAAATAGTAAAGATAGGAACTAGTATCATATTAGATAGATATGAATATTTAAAAAAACTTAATTCTATAGGTTTTCATATCCATAGTGAAATAACGGATATGAAGGAAGAGTTGAATTTAAAGTTTTTGACAAATGTTCCTATATTAAAAGATAGGCTGGAGATGGAGAGGGCCTATTTAAATTTGATGAAAAAAAACTTAGCCAGAGATATAGAATATAGCACAAGTGGAATCGGACCTCATAGAGACGACATAGAGATGCAGATAAATGGCAAAGATGCTCGCATCTATGGATCTCAAGGTCAACAAAGGACCATAATACTTTCTATTAAATTATCAGAGGTGGAACTTTTAAAAGTTGAGAAGGGAACATATCCTGTTTTATTATTGGATGATGTTTTTTCAGAATTAGATGAAAACAGAAGGGCTTTTCTTATTTCTTTTTTCAAGGATATTCAGACCTTTATAACTACAACTGAAGAAGAAGATTTAAAGTCTATGGAAGATTTGAATAAGACTATATTTGTAATAGAAAATGGAATTGTTAAATAGGAGGATGTCGAGTTTTGAGTATAGGCATAGGTGAAAACATATTTATTTTAAAAGAAGATGTAGTAGCTATATTAGATAATAAAACTCTATTGAAGTCTAAAGATGGACGATCTCTTTTAAAGAGATATGAAAAGAATCTTTTTACTCATAAGATAAAAAAAGAAGTAAAGACTTATGTTCTAGCTCTTAATGGAGGGGACATGAACTTGTATGAATCTAATATATCTTCAGCTTCTATAAAAAACAAATTTAAATCGAAGGGATTGAATGAATTAGATGACTAAGGAAATTGATATAAAAAAAGATAGACAATATAGTGCAAGTGAAATCCAAGTTCTTGAAGGACTTGATCCGGTTAGAAAAAGACCTGGAATGTATATTGGTAGTACTGGGCCTAAGGGACTTCACCATCTTGTCTATGAAGTAGTAGATAACGGTATAGATGAGGCTTTAGCTGGCATATGTGATACTATAAAGGTAGTTCTCTATGAAGATAAATCAATATCTGTAGAGGATAATGGAAGTGGTATTCCAGTTGAAACTCATCCTCAGACAGGTAAGTCTACAGTAGAGACTGTTCTTACTATTCTTCATGCTGGAGGAAAGTTTGATGGCTCAGCCTATAAGGTTTCAGGAGGACTTCACGGAGTTGGTGTATCTGTTGTAAATGCACTTTCAGAGTGGTTAGAGGTAAAGGTAAGAAGAAACAATAAGGAATATATGCAGAGATTTGAAAGAGGTATTGCAGTAAGTGAGTTAAAGGTTATAGGTGAGAGTACAGAAACTGGAACTACTGTTACTTTTAAACCAGACCATGAGATTTTTGAATCTATAGATATAAATGCTGAGACTCTAGAACATAGATTTAGAGAGATGGCTTTTTTAAACAAGGCTGTTAGAATAAGTATTGAAGATAAAAGAAGTGGAAAAGAAAAAGAATTTTACTATGAGGGTGGAATAAAGTCTTTCGTAGAATATATAAATAAGAACAGGACTCCAATTCAAAAGGATATTATATATTTTGAAAGTGAAAAAGATGGTGCTGTTGTTGAGTTTGCAATGCAGTATACTGATGGATATTCTGAAAATATATTTACATTTGCAAACAATATAAATACAATAGAGGGTGGAACACATCTTTCAGGTCTTCGTACCGCTTTGACTAGGGTTATGAATGATTATGCTAGAAAGTATAATATACTAAAGGAGAAAGATGAAAATCTATCTGGAGATGATGTAAGGGAAGGTCTTACGGGAATTTTG
>CAZRHX010000148.1:0-4702 GCA_964599855.1 uncultured Tissierella sp.
GTAACTAATATTAGAAAAGTACTAGAAGAAAATAATGGCGAAAATATAGATATAATATCTAAAATTGAAAATCAACAAGGTGTAGATAATATAGAAGAGATACTTCTTGCATCAGATGGAATAATGGTGGCTAGGGGGGATCTTGGCGTAGAGATAGAAACTGAAATCATGCCACTAGTACAAAAAGATCTTATTAAGAGAGCTAACAATGCTGGTAAACCTGTGATTACAGCCACTCAGATGCTTGACTCTATGATAAGAAACCCGAGACCAACTAGAGCTGAAGTTACCGACGTTGCAAATGCAATATTTGATGGGACAAGTGCAATAATGCTTTCAGGAGAAACAGCTGCAGGAAAATATCCAATTGATTCATTAAAAATAATGCATAATATAGCTGTGAAAACAGAAGAAGCTTTGGATTATGAAAAACTAATAAAAATAAGAGTTGGAGAGACAGAACTGACAACGACAAACTCAATAAGTAGAGCTACTTGCTATACTGCAAAAGATTTAAGAGCAACAGCTATAGTAACAGCTACCTCTAGTGGACATACTTCAAAAGCCATAGCAAAATTTAAACCTAAAACACCGATTATAGCTGCTACAACTACTGAAAAAGTGATGAGGAAACTATCTTTGGTTTGGGGAGTATATCCCGTTCTTGCGCCTCAAAGTTATAGTACAGATGAAGTAGTACAAAACTCAGTGGAAGTTGCTATAAAAAGTGGCTATGTAAATGAAGGAGATCTAATAGTAATAACAGCAGGAGTACCGGTTGGTATTTCTGGAACAACAAATCTTATAAAAGTTCATATAGTAGGAAGAGTACTTTTAAAAGGAACTGGTATAGGGGATAAAACAATAGTAGGTAAAGTATGTATATATAAAGATAAAGAAGACTTTTCAAATAGATTTGAAGAAGGAGATATAATAGTTGCAAACAGTACAGATAGAGATATGATGAGTTTTATAGAAAAAGCTGGAGCAATAGTAGCTGAACATGGTGGGCTTACTTCTCATGCAGCAATAGTAGGATTAAATCTTGAAATTCCTACCATAGTAGGAGCTACAGATGCTACAGAGATATTAAAAAATGGTGAAATAGTAACCATAGATAGTGAGACAGGACAAATCTATAAAGGTGAAACTAAAGTACTATAGAATTAGTAATAAAAAATAAATATTATTTAAATCTAAATATCGATATATGTTATAGTAAATTTAAAAACAAACTATAGAGGAGTGTTAATTATGAAAAGCAATGTAGTTACAAAAGGAATGCAACAAGCACCACATCGTTCTTTATTCAGTGCTTCAGGCTATACAAAAGAAGAATTGAGCAGACCGTTAATTGGTATAGTAAATTCTCAAAATGATATTGTACCTGGTCATATTAATTTAGATAAAATAGTAGAAGCTGGTGGAACTCCAATGGCATTTCCTGCCATAGCTGTATGTGATGGAATTGCAATGGGACACCAAGGAATGAAATATTCTCTAGCAACTAGAGAGTTGATTGCGGATTCTACTGAGGCTATGACACTCGCTCATTCACTAGATGCTTTAGTTATGATACCAAATTGCGACAAGAGTGTTCCAGGACTATTGATGGCTGCTGGAAGGATTAATATTCCTACAATTTTTGTAAGTGGTGGTGCCATGCTAGCTGGAAAAGTTAGAGGAGAAAAGACAAGTCTTTCTTCAGTTTTTGAAGCAGTTGGTGCAGTTGCAGCAAATAAAATGACCTTAGATCAATTAGAAGAATATGAAAACAAAGCTTGCCCTACTTGTGGTTCTTGTTCAGGAATGTATACGGCTAACAGCATGAATTGTTTAACAGAAGCTTTAGGAATGGGATTAAAGGGAAATGGAACTATACCAGCGGTATATTCTGCAAGAATTCAACTGGCTAAAAGAGCAGGGATGCAGGTGATGAATCTTTTGGAAGAAGACATTAAACCAAGAGATATTATGACAAAAGATGCATTTTTAAATGCACTTACAGTAGATATGGCCCTTGGTTGTAGTACAAATAGTATCTTACATCTTCCAGCTATTGCATATGAAGTAGGGATAGATTTAAACTTAGATATAGCAAATGAAATAAGTGCAAAAACGCCTAACTTATGTCACTTAGCTCCAGCGGGACATTCGTATATAGAAGAACTAGATGAAGCCGGCGGAGTATATGCAGTTATGAATGAGTTAGATAAAAAAGGATTATTAAAAACTGATTTAATAACTTCAAGTGGAAAAACAGTTGCAGAAAACATTAAAGGCTGTATAAATACAGACCATAATATTATAAGGCCTATCGACAATCCATATAGTGAAACCGGTGGTATAGCTATATTAAAAGGAAATCTAGCTCCAGATACATGTGTTGTAAAAAGATCCGCTGTAGTTCCTGAAATGATGGAACATAAGGGACCTGCAAGAGTATTTGATTGTGAAGAAGATGCGATAGCTGCTATTAAAGAAGGTAAAATTGTATCCGGTGATGTTGTAATAATAAGATATGAAGGACCTAAAGGTGGACCTGGTATGAGAGAGATGCTAAATCCAACATCTGCAATTGCAGGAATGGGATTAGGTAGCAGTGTAGCTTTGATAACAGATGGCAGATTTAGTGGCGCATCTAGAGGTGCTTCCATTGGGCATGTTTCTCCAGAAGCTGCTGTGGGAGGAAATATAGCACTTATAGAAGAGGGCGATATTATAGAGATAGATATTCCTAAAAATACCATTAACTTCAATGTAACTGATGAAGAACTTGAAAAAAGAAGGGCTAAATGGCGACCAAGAGAACCTAAAATAACTACAGGATATTTAGCCAGATATGCAGCTATGGTTACATCTGGGAATAAAGGTGCAGTTTTAAAGGTAAATAAATAAACAAATATAAATTCAGAAAATAAAACAAATCAACTATATAAAATTGAAAGACTATATCTAAAGGGTATGGTCTTTCTTTTGATTTTATATAAATTTATCAAAGATTGAGATAGAGATTGACCTCTTTGGGTATAATAATATTGTATAGAAAAGTTGGTTCTAGTATTATAAAAAGACTTATCATATCTTGGATTATGGCATTGGATATATAATTCATAATTATAATCTGATTTTAATTAGATTATATAAAACTAAGAAAGGTTTAGGTGATTGTATTAAAATGGTAAAATACAAAGATATAAAAATAAGCCCTAGTGATGCATTTGAGCTTTATATGGAAAAATATCCTAAGACAAAAGTAAAAGAAGTTGAATTGGAGTTAAAGTCTAATTCATATGTATATAAGATAAAAGGATATGACGATGAAAAAAAATACGAAATATATGTAGACCCAGCTAATGGTACTATAACACAAACCAAAGAAAAGATTTTTAAAGGCAAGCATAAAGATATTAATAAGAAAAATACAGATGAGATTCAAGAGTTGGTAGATAAGGCTCTTAAAGAATCTGGAAAAAATAGTGAAATAAATGAATGGTCATTGGAAATTGAAGATGGGATACTAGAATTAAAAGTTAAAATAAAACTAGAAAACCAAGACATTGTAGAATATAAATATGATATTGATTCAGGAGAATTAATGAAAAAAGAATAGGTGAAATTTTAATTAGTATATTTTGTTATTAAATATATAACATTTAGGTGACAAGATAAAATAAGAGGATTTCTCTTATAAAAATAAATTAATTAAAATGAAAGGATTGATTTAATGTTTAAAAAAAGATTATTTTTACCGCTGTTAATAGTTTTAGCACTTGCATTAACAGCATGTACTACAGATGATGGTGAAACTGATCCAGACACTGATACAACAGCACCAGTGGAAGATCAAGAGCAAACAACAGAAGAACAAAATCAAAATACAGAAGATGAAGAAGCACCAGAAGTTAAAGAAGATATAGATACTTCAGCAGATGAATATGTAAATATAAAGGTAAAACCTGAAGAGGCATTTGACACTTATATGGGGAAATATCCAAATACAAAAGTTGAAAAAGTTGAATTAGATACAGACTATGGTTCATATGTTTATGAGATAGAAGGATATGATAATGAAAAAGAATATGAATTAAAGATAGATACTACTAATGGAGATATTGTAAAAGAAGATGTAGATTTAAATGATGATAATGACAAGTACGGTGAAATTACAAGAGCTAATGTAGAAAAAGTGCAAGCTATTGTAGATAAAACTTTAAAAGAATCTGGAGATGGCGCTTTACTCGATGAATGGAGTTTAAAAATAGATAATGGAAAAGCTATGCTAGAAGTTGAAGTAGATAAAAAAGATGGCAATGATATAGAACACACATATGATGTTGAAACTGGAGAACTTGTGGAAATAGATGACTAATATAGAAGCCTGAAAGTTAATTCTTTCAGGCTTTTTTTAATATTAAAGTAAAATATGATATAATCTATTAGAATACAAATTAAGATTAGATTGAGAGGAATAAAATGATACTTTTAAATATAGAAGAAGTTTCAAAAGCTTATACAGATAAAGTGTTGATGAAAAATATATCTTTTAGTATACACGAAGGAGATAAGATAGGTTTTATAGGAGTAAATGGTACGGGTAAAACTACTCTTCTAAAACTTATATCTGGAATGGATGAAGCAGATTCTGGAAGAATAATAAGAAGTAAGGGCATAAATATAGAATACATGCCTCAAAATGTAG
>CAZRHX010000149.1:0-4068 GCA_964599855.1 uncultured Tissierella sp.
CACCAACTAAATAGTAGTGTCAAGTCTTTTCCTTGACACTACTTATATTATTATATATTTATTAATCTGTCAACACTTTATTCAAAAAGAGCATCTACAAAATCATCTGAATTAAAAGATTGAAGATCGTCTATTCCCTCTCCTACACCTATTAACTTGATTGGAAGGCCAAGTTCAGCTTGCAATGCTATAACTACTCCACCCTTTGCAGTTCCATCCAATTTAGTAAGTGCAATTCCTGTGATATGTGCTACTTCTTTAAATACCTTAGCTTGATTTATTGCATTTTGTCCAGTAGTTGCATCTAAAACCAACAATACTTCTTTAGTAGCATTGCCATATTCCCTCTCTACAATTCTAAATATCTTATTTAATTCTTGCATTAAATTAGATTTATTATGGAGCCTTCCCGCTGTATCACATATTAATATATCAGTTTTTCTTGCTTTCGCAGCATGAATCCCATCAAATATTACAGCCGCAGGATCGGAACCTTCTTTATGGGCAATAAATTCTACTCCTGATCTATTGCTCCATTCCTCAAGTTGCTCAATTGCTGCAGCTCTAAATGTATCTGCTGCTGCTATTAAAACTTTTTTACCATCTTTTTTAAAATTATTTGATAACTTACCTATTGTAGTTGTTTTTCCTACTCCATTTACACCTACTACTAACATCACTGCGGGACTTGGTTCGATATTTAAAGAATTATCTGTTACCGATTCCTTCATCATCAATTTTATTTCATCTTTTAATAAATCCTTTATCATTTCTGGATTATTTATTTTTTCCTTTTTAACTCTTTCTCTAACTCTATCCATTAAATCCATGGTTGTACTTATACCTACATCTGCAGTTACCAGCACTTCCTCTAAGTCTTCAAATAATTCTTCATCGATTTTTTTATATGATAATAAAACCGAACCAATCTTACTTGACATTTCATTACGTGTTTTACTTAGACCTCCAAAGAGTTTTTCCAAGAAACCTTTTTTTTCAATTTCATCTTCATCCTTTTTTTGTTCTTGTATTTCTTTTTCTTCTTTATCTATCTCTTCTTTTAACTTATCAGTTTCTATAATTACCTCTTTTTTAACATCTTCAACAGCTATATCCTTTTCAACTTCTTTTAATATGTTTTCATCTTTAATCAAAACTTGTTTTTCTTTATCTTTGTTTTTTTTAAACCAATTAAACATTTTAAACCTCCTAGGTTACTAGTTCATTTATATTTTCTTTTAACTTCATAGATATAATTCTGCTAATTCCTTTTTCCTCCATAGTTACTCCATATAATACATTTGCAATCTCCATAGAAGTTTTTCTATGGGTTATTAATACAACTTGAGTATCTTTATTGATTTTTTTTAAATAAGAAGTATATCTATTGATATTTGAATCATCTAAAGCTGCATCAATTTCATCTAATATACAAAATGGAGAAGGCTTTGCTTTTAGTATTGCAAACAAAAGAGAAACAGCTACCAATGATTTTTCTCCACCCGACAACAAACTCAGGTTTTGGAGTACTTTTCCAGGCGGCTTTGCTTTTATCTCTATTCCTGATGTAAGTATATCATCTTCATTGCTCTCTAACTCCAGAGTAGCAGTTCCTCCATTAAACAACTCCGAGAAAACTTCAGAAAAGTTTTCTTTTATTTCTTCAAAACTACTTAAAAAATGTACCTTCATCTCTTTTTCCATATCTTCAATTATTTTTTCTAAGCTTTCCTTACTCTTTATAAGATCTTTATGTTGTTCTTGCATAAAATCTAAACGTTCCTTAACCTCTTTATATTCTTCCATAGAAGCTAGATTTACACTGCCTATTTGCTTTATCTTTGACTTCAAAAATATGACTCTATCCCTAGATTTTTCCAAATCATCTATTGGTCTTTCTAGTAAAAGTCCCTCTTCTACAGTTATATTATAATCATCTATCAGCTTTGAAGATATATTATCTCTTTTGATTTGTAATTGAGAGAGTTTTAAATCATTTTTGTTTTTAGCTCTTTCTAGTGTGTTTATATTTTCATTTAATGTTTTTAAAGTTTCTTGTTCCCTGTAAAAATCCTTTAGACATTTATCTTTGTTTAAGACTTTGATTTTAATTTCTTTATTTATCTCTAATTCCTCTTGGAGTTTTTCTTCTTTTTTAGAATTAGAAGCTTCTTTGGCTATTGTAATTTCTTCTAACTGTTTTTTATTTAAATTTAATTCTTCAATTCTATCTTTTTTTAAAAGATTATTATGGACTATTTTTTCTTTAAGCTTTTCTCTTTCTTTACTTAAGTTTGATAGTTTGTTTTCTGTAAGTTTTATGGAAAGCTTTATCTCACTTACATATTCATATAATTTTTCTCTATTATCTTTATTTAAATTTAAATCTTCCATAGTCTTTTTTACAATTCCTTTTAATCTTTCAAATTTATCTAGATTTATTTTTAAAGTTTCTCTATCTTGCAAAGACTTTTCTAAACTTTCTTTAGAAGAATTTTGAACTTCTTTAATTTGATCTTCTATTTTGTTTATATCTCTTTCAAAAAAAGTTTTCTTGTTTTCTAATGACTTTTTATCATTATCAATATTTATAATATAAATATTGGCTTTTTCTAAATCCTTTTTAAGTGCTTCTATTTTATCATTTATTGAATTTAGCTCATTCTGGAATACTAAGTTTGAATTTTCCAAACCACTTAAATCAAATTTCAAACTAGCTAAAGACTTCTCCATATCTTTTATTTTGTTTTTTCTGTTTATAATGCTAATATTATCCCTATAGCTTCCACCACTTAAAGAACCACCTGGATTCAATATTTCTCCTTCTAAAGAAACTATCCTATACCTATGATTAGTTTCTTTAGCAAATAGTATAGCATTTTCTATACTATTTATAACTATAGTTCTTCCTAATAATGTTTTAAATATATTCTCGTATTTTTTCTCATATTCAATCAATTCATTTGCTAGTCCTAAAACACCATATTGCTTTATTTCTTTAATATTTATATTTAGTGTGTTTCCTTTAATTGTATTTAAAGGTAAAAATGTTACCCTTCCTAGATTTTCATTTTTTAAATAACCTATCATATACTTAGCATTTTCTTCACTATCAACAACTATATTTTGAAGGCTACCACCTAGACTAATGTTTATAGCCAATTCATATTTTTCATCTACAGATAATAAATCCCCTACAATTCCATGAAAACCATTGTTCTCTAACTTTTTATTTTCTAAGGCTTTAAGAAGATTTTTAACACTTCTATAGTATCCTTCATAGCTATATTCCATATTCTTATATAATTTGTAGCTAGAATCTATTCTTTCTATTTTCATTTCTAATTCTTTGGTTTTTTTAAGCACTATATCTATTTTTTCTTTAAGATATTTTTCTCTAAACTCATACTGGGACTTTTCTTCAAGTATTTTATCTTGTTTTACTTCTATCTTTGTTTTGTCATGGTTTAATCTTTCTATGTCTTCTGATATTGTGTCTAGTTTTGCAAAGAGTTCTTTTTTTTCATTTGTAAATTCTGACAATCTATTATCTCTATTTAAATGTATCTCATCTATGTTTTTTATTTTGCTTTTTTTATCTGCTATTTCTTCATAAAGCAAGTTTATTTTATCTTTGTTATCTTCTATCTTGACTTCCATGTTATGGAGTTTTTCATCTATATTATTAAGTTCTTTTTCTTTTCTTTCATATTCTAAGAGAAACTCTTCATATTCTTTAGATATTAGCTTTTCTTTTTCCTTTTCTGATATAGATTCTCTATCCAAACTATTATTTTCATAGTCTATATCTCCTAGCTCTTTATTGATTCTTTCTAAATCTTTTTTGTAGAAACTTTCTTTTTCTAAGGATAAATTCAAATCATTATTAGATTTTTCTTTTAATTCTATTATACTTTCTCTTTTCTCTCTTAAAGATTCTATTTCTTTTTCCTTATTATCCATATCTACTTTTAAAAATTCAAATTTACCTTCTTTTTCTTGTTTTTTATTTTCATTTTCTATTATTTCACTTTCTATTTGAATTCTATCTTTTTCAATTAAAGTCTT
>CAZRHX010000149.1:4078-4686 GCA_964599855.1 uncultured Tissierella sp.
AAAGTCTTTTGATCATCTATCTTTTTTATATCCTTAATATAGATATTACTTTCTAAATCCTTAAGCTCATTAAATGTCTGTATAAAACTGTTGGCTTCTTCAGAGTCTTTTTCTAATCTTTTAGATTGACTAGCGATCTCTGAAATCAAATCATCTATTCTGAGTAAGTTTTCCTCAGTGTTTTTAAGTTTTCTTTCAGATTCTTCTTTTTTTGTCTTATATTTTATTATTCCTGCCGCTTCTTCAAATATGTTTCTTCTATCTTCAGGCTTATTGCTAAGGATTTCATCTATTCTGCCCTGACCTATAATGGAATATCCGTCTTTACCGATTCCTGTGTCCATAAAAAGAGATCTTATATCTTTTAATCTACATGAATTCTTATTTATGTAATATTCACTCTCGCCAGATCGAAACATTCTTCTAGTTACAGCAACTTCATTATAGTCCAGAGCTATCTCCCCATCTTTATTATCAAAAAATATAGTAACCTCAGCAAAACTAAGTGCACGTCTTTTTTTAGTTCCTGCAAATATAACATCTTCCATCTTACTTCCCCTAAGACTTTTTATACTTTGCTCTCCCAAAACCCATCTAATAGCATCGGA
>CAZRHX010000150.1:0-4679 GCA_964599855.1 uncultured Tissierella sp.
TCTTCTTGTGGCTACAGATGTTGCAGCTAGAGGACTTGATGTAGAGGGAATAACTCATATATTTAATTATGATATACCAGAAGATCCAGATTCATATATACATCGTATAGGTAGAACGGGAAGAGCGGGAGAAAAAGGAAAGGCGTATACTTTTGTAACTCCTAAAAACGAAGAAGATCTAAGCTCTATAGAAAAAAAGATAAATACTACTTTGAAAAGTAAAGATATGAAAAAAAATAAAGATCAGAGACCTAGTAGAAACTCTAGAAGCAAATCAGATGCGAAAGAAAAATCATATAAAGGCAATAAATGGGACAAGAAACCTTCTTATGGAAAAGGAAAGGCTAAGACTAAAGGAAGAAAAGGCAAAGGTAGATAAAGATGATAAATTTAGAACCATTGGAAAAGATGAATACTGAAGAAAGCTATAAATATATGTTGATTCTCCTAAAGGGACAACTTGCAAGCGAGACGGATTCCTTGGCAAATATTTCAAACGCAGTAGCTTTGATTTTTAATATAGTAGAAGATTTAAATTGGGCAGGATTTTATATCATGCGAGACGGAGAATTGGTGCTAGGACCCTTTCAAGGACTTCCGGCCTGCAATCGAATAAAGATAGGAAAAGGCGTGTGCGGAAGAGCCATAGCCACGAAAGAAGTCCAGTTGGTAGAAGATGTCAATCTTTTTCCAGGACATATAGCCTGCGATAGTGCCTCTAAGTCTGAACTAGTTATTCCAATAATTAAAGAAGAAAAAATCTATGGCGTATTAGATTTAGACAGTCCATCTAAGGGAAGATTTAAAGATTTAGAAAAAAAATATATGATAAAATTTATGGAAGTGTTAAATAAATATATAGATTGGCATAAAATATAGAAGAACTAGGCTCTTCTTTTTATTTTTATCAAGATAGCTTGTTTACTATATATCTATTAAGGGTAATAAAATTATATAAGATGAAAAATAAAAAGTAAATTATAATGGAGGGATATATCAATGTCACAATATCATGAACCAGTAGAGTATTTAGATGAAGAGGCACGTGATATCACAAGAGCCTTAACTAGTTTAAAAGAGGAAGTTGAAGCAGTAGATTGGTACAATCAAAGAGTTGCAGCATCAAGTTGTCCAGAGCTTAAAGCTATAATGGCTCACAATAGAGATGAAGAAATAGAACATGCTGTTATGACCTTAGAATGGCTAAGAAGAAACATGGGAGCTTGGGATGAAGAGATGAGGACATATCTATTTAAGACTGGCTCTATTACAGAACTTGAAGAAGAAGCAATGAGCGGAGAAGGCTCTGAAGAATCTAAAGGAAAGAAAACTAGTTTAGAAATCGGAGACTTAAAATAGGAGGAATAAAATATGTTATATAGAGATATTTCACCAGTAACTGAAAAAACATGGGAAGAAATAGATGAAGCAGCAACTGATGTTTTAAAGTCATATCTTTCAGCTAGAAAAATAGTACATGTAGTAGGACCTAAGGGTTTAGACCACAATGCAATATCTGAAGGAAGACTTGTAAACTTACAGGAAGTTGATGGAGTATATTTTGGTAACTATCAAGTAACACCACTGACTGAAACAAGAGTAGAATTTGAAATGGACAGATGGGAATTAGATAATATTGAACGTGGAGCAAAAGATGTAGACTATGAACCATTAGAAAAAGCTATGGAAAAGATTGCTTTATTTGAAGAGAGAGCTATATTTGAAGGACTGGATAAAGCTATTATAGAAGGACTAGATGGAGAAAGAACTGGTCAAGCTATTAAATTTGGTTCTAAAGGTAATGAGATAATGGATTCTATTACCCAAGGAATACTTAAATTAAGAAAAGCCTATGCAGGGGCTCCCTATACGCTGGTAGTTTCTCCTGAAATCTATAAGACTATTCTTTCGGTTGAGACCGGTTATCCATTATTTAAAAAGATAGAAAACCTAATCGGAGGGAAAATAGAGCTAAGCCAAGCTCTAGAGGGAGCATATCTACTTCCATACGATAATGAAGACTTAGAACTGACTATAGGAAGAGACTTTTCTATAGGTTATCAAAATCATACAAATGAAAAAGTAAAATTCTTTGTAAAAGAATCATTTACATTTAGAGTTTTAGATGAAAATATAATTGTAAAATATGATTTATAATAAAAGATTTATAGCTAGTAAAAGGTAGAATGGTTAAGCATTCTACCTTTTTTATTTTAAAAATATCTTATAGCTAAGGACATATTTTTAGCTTAAATATATATTTAGAGGGTATATTTAAAAGTATAGGTAAAGGAGTTGAGTTTATGTTTTTACAAGAAGTTTCTTGGGGAGTAGCTTTTGCGGCGGGTTTTTTATCTTTCTTTTCAGCCTGCATACTCCCCCTTATACCAGCCTATATAATGTATTTAACTGGTAGCACTATTGAAGAAGAAGTAAATGAAAGAAGATTGTTTGCCTTGACTCGTACTCTTGGCTTTGTACTTGGTTTTACTGTTATATTTATTATAATGGGAGTTTCGGCAAGTTTTATAGGACAAGTATTTGTAAAAAATAGAGATATATTTGCAAAGATAAGTGGAGTTCTCATAGTGGGCTTTGGCTTAAATATGCTTGGGGTATTTAAATTTGGTATATTAAATAAATTAAATATAAAGGCTCCAAAGAAAATGACTAATTGGTTCAGTAGTGTTCTTATGGGAATGGCTTTTGCTGCAGGTTGGTCGCCATGTTTTGGTCCAGTATTGGGAGCTATTTTAATATATGCAGGGGGAACTGAGACCATAGGTCAAGGTATCTTGCTCTTGTTGATATATTCCCTGGGAATGGCAGTACCTTTTATCTTGACATCACTTTTTATAAATAAGTTTATAGAACTTATGAATAAGTATGAAAAATATCTAAAGTATGTGAATATAGTAGGTGGAGTCTTGATGATAGCATTTGGACTCTTAGTATTTTTTGATAAGGTTGTAGATATAAGTAGGTTGTTACTTTAAAGGAGGAAAACAATGAAAAAAACTTGGTTATATGCAGGACTTATAGTGGCGCTTGCCTTGGTGTTTTTTTATATAGTAAGAGCCTTTAAGCGATAAAAAGTCTGAAGAAGAAGTTGATAAAGAAATTGAGGCTTCTGATTCTCCAGAGATTGGTAAGAAGTTACCAGATTTCACTTTGAAAAACTTAGATGGTCAAGATGTTACTCTTAGTCAGATAGAGGATAAAATAATAATTGTAAATTTTTGGGCTACATGGTGTAAATGGTGTAAAGAAGAGATGCCAGATATTCAAAAGATAAAAGAAGAAAATGATGATGTCGTGGTTTTAGCTGTAAATGTAGAGGAAACAAAAGATCAAGCTAAAGAATATATAGAAGATGGAGGCTATGATTTTGAAGTTCTCTTAGATGAAGATGGAGCTGTATCCGCTCAATATCTTGTCACTGGACTTCCAGCTTCTTATTTTGTAGATAAAGATGGAAGATTTGCAGGTAGGGTTCCCAGTGCTATAAGTTATGAGCAGATAGATGAAATATTAAATGAGATAAGAGGAGGAAAATAAGAAAAGCTTTGGCGAAATTTCGCCAAAGCTTTTATACATTAAATCTAAATAAAACTACGTCTCCGTCTTTCATTATATATTCTTTTCCTTCTATCCTAACTAATCCTTTTTCTTTAGCAGCTAGCATACTTCCTGATTCCATAAGGTCGTCAAAAGAAATCACTTCTGCCTTTATAAAACCTCTTTGAATATCAGAATGGATTTTAGCAGCAGCTTCTGGAGCAGGAGTTCCTATTTTTATAGTCCAAGCTCTAGCTTCTTGAGGGCCAGCTGTTAAAAAGCTCATAAGTCCTAGTAGTTTATAGCTTGCCTTAATAAGTTTATCTAGACCAGAATGTTCAAGTCCTAGATCCAGTAAAAAATCTTTCTTCTCTTCATCCGGAAGCTCTGCTATTTCTTGTTCTATCTGAGCACTTACAGCTACAACTTCAGCATCTTCTTTTCTAGCAATTTCTTCTACTTGTTTTACATACTTATTACCTTCTCCACTTACTAAATCATCTTCTGATACATTTGCCACATATATGATTGGCTTTGCGCTAAGTAGGTTTAAACTTCTCAATATCTTTTTTTCATCTTCAGATAAGTCTAGAGTCCTAACTGACTGTTCAGATTCTAAAGCTTCTAAAGCTTTTTCTATCAAGCTTATTTCTCCAGCTAAGGATTTATCTCCTTTTAGAGCCCTTTGAGCACTGCTAAGTCTTTTTTGTAAGACCTCTATATCTGCAAGCATAAGCTCTAAGTTTATAATCTCTATATCACTTGCAGGATCTATATCTCCACTTACGTGAACTATATCTTCATCTTCAAAACATCTTACAACATGCACTATAGCTGCAACTTCTCTTATATGAGATAAAAACTTGTTACCAAGACCCTCTCCAGTGCTTGCGCCTTCTACAAGTCCAGCTATGTCGTAAAACTCTATAGCAGTTGGAATTACTTTCTTAGATGGATAAACCTCAGCTAAACGGTCAAGTCTTTCATCTGGAACAGAAACCATTCCTACATTTGGTTCAATTGTACAAAAAGGATAGTTTGCAGACTCAGCCCCTGCCTTAGTTATAGCGTTAAAAAGCGTACTCTTTCCCACATTCGGAAGTCCAACAATACCAAGCTTC
>CAZRHX010000151.1:0-4608 GCA_964599855.1 uncultured Tissierella sp.
GTATTTGTAGAAAATGAAGGTACTAAGAGAATGTTTGTAAGAGTGAAACTTACTCCTGAATTTCCAAATATGGTCAATGGTGATTTAAACTTAGTTGATTTTCCAATACTAAATGGTTGGGTACTTCATACAGATGGATATTATTACTATCCACATGAACTTGCTCCCGGAGCAGACACACCAAATCTTATTAAAAAAGTTTGTTTTGATGGGCCAGGTATGGGAAATGAATATCAAGGTCAAAAATTTACACTTACTGTAGAATCTGAAGCAATACAAGTAACTAATGGTGCAGCTCTAGCTGAATGGGGAGTAAATCCAAAAACATTATTAGGACATTAAGAATAAAAAATAAAGCAGGGGAGGGTTGCTTCCCTTATTTTTTTCTTGAAGGGAGGGTAGAAGATGAAAAAAAACTTTCATGATTATATACCGTTTATATTATTAATAGTAATTTTAACTACTAGCATCATGTTTTCATATAACAATTCTTATGCAAGTAATTTAAAAGTAGTAGGAGACACTGAAGGTTTAGCTATAATACCAAAAGATACTAAAATGTTTGATCTAAATAATTTAAACCCTGGAGATACTGAGGAAACAGAGATAATTTTAGAAAATAAATATGCAGATTGCTATATTGATATATTTGTTAGAACAGAAAGAGCTAGTAAAGAACCTGAAGAAGGAGAAGCTGATTTATTTGAACAGTTACAACTAAAGGTTTACTTAGAAGAGGTCCTAATTTATGACGGAGAAATGAAAGATTTTGCTACTGCTAATACTAGTCTTGGAACTTTAGAATTCAATGAAGATAAAAAGATGAGAGTAGTAGTTCATCTACCTGGAAAAGAGACAGGAAATGAATTTCAAGGTAAAGAGGTAATTGTAAACTGGATATTTACAGCTCAAAGTAATTGTGATCTACCAGGTGAACCAGAAGAACCAGGTGAACCAGAAGAACCAGGTGAACCAGGTGAACCAGGTGAACCGGGAGAACCGGGAGAACCGGGAGAACCAGGAGAACCAGGAGAACCGGGTCAACCAGGAAAACCGGGTCAACCAGAAATACCAAAAGATGAACCAAAAACACCGACTAAAACTGAAGGAAAACAGAGTATTATAGATAGGTTAGTACAGACTGGAGCTACTCCAGACATCTTTTACTATACAATAGGTGCTTTAATTTTAGCATTTGGAATGGGTGTTTATAAGAAGAAGAAAAAATAAGTATATAAATAAGAGATAAAAAGGTATCTGTATTTTAATATAGATACCTTTTTTTACTTTACAAATATCTAAAAGATGATATAATGATATATATAAAAAGTCTTTTACAATAAAAGATTATTTTTTAACTTTCAAAGGACAAAGATAGTCAAAGTCAAAGAGGTGGTTTTATGGCTGGTTTAAGTAATATAATAGAAGATTTTATTAGAGAGCTTTTACAAGAATCTAATACGGGTATAATAGAAATACAGAGAAATGAGATGGCAGAGCAATTTGAATGTTCTCCTTCACAGATAAATTATGTACTCTCTACAAGATTTACTCCATATAAAGGTTACTATATTGAGAGTAGAAGAGGCGGAGGTGGGTATATAAGAATAGTGAAGGTAAGTATAGAAAAATATTCTGATTTAAATGAGATTATAATAGATACTATTGGAGAATCTATAACAAAATCAAAAGCATATCATATTATAGAGGGGCTCCAAGAGGAAGAGTTTATAGATAAGAGGGAAGAAGAAATAATAAAAGCAGCTATAAGTGATAGGTCTATTTCAGAAAGTGGAGAGTCTACAAATAAGCTTAGAGCCAATATACTCAGAAATATTCTTCTTATTTTATCTAAATAGGAGGTAGATTAGATGAAATGTGAATCTTGCGGTGAAAATGAAGCGAAGTTTCATTATACTAAGATATTTAATGGAAATATAGAGGAAAAGCATCTATGTGAAAAGTGTGCAACAAATGATTATGATTTTGACTTTGATTTTGATAATCATTTTTCTATGAATAAACTTTTTGCAGGGCTTATAGATTCCTCAGTTGGAAGTAATGTTGACGAAAACAGTTTGATATGTGAGAAATGTGGTCAAACATATAGTGAATTTAAAAGTAAAGGAAAGTTTGGATGCGATGAATGTTATATTACTTTTAAAGATAAATTAGACCCTTTGATAAAGGGTATCCATGGACACAATCATCATAAGGGTAAGATTCCTAAACATTCTAGCGAGCATATATTTCTAAAGAGAGAAAAAGATGATCTTAAAAAAGATTTAGAAGATGCTGTAAAAGAAGAACGATTTGAAAAGGCAGCTATTTTAAGAGATAAACTTAAAAATATAAGTTCAAAGTTAGAGGACATTAAGGGGTGAAAAATATATGACTCAATGGTTAGATGAAATTGCAGAGGAAGAAGATATAGTTATAAGTACTAGGGTTAGAGTAGCCAGAAATCTTTCTAAATATAAATTTCCAGAGTATATGAGTATAGATGAGTCTGATAAATTAACAGACGAGATATTGAATCGTGTTAAAAGCGATGAAGTTAATCAATATGAATTTAAAAGAGTTAGAGATTTAAATAATCTGGAAAGAAAGGTCTATGTGGAAGACCATTTAATCAGTCCAAGTATAGTTAAGAATGAAAATATGGGTAGTTTTCTTTTAAGAAATGATGAAAAAGCTACTATAATGATAAATGAAGAAGATCATTTGAGGATTCAAACACTTTTTCCTGGATTAGATTTACAAAAAGCTTGGGAGCTTTGTTCTTCTATTGATGATTTTTTAGAAGAAGAGTTAAAGTATGCATTTGATATAGATCTTGGATATTTGACAGCTTGCCCAACAAATGTTGGGACGGGTCTGAGAGCATCTGTTATGCTTCATCTTCCCTGTGTATCTATGACAGGGGGTATAAGTGTAATAATTGAAGGTCTTACAAAGATGGGTCTTACAGCTAGAGGAATATATGGTGAAGGATCAGAAGCGCTGGGATTTCTCTATCAAATCTCAAACCAGGTCACACTTGGAGATACTGAAGAAGAGATAATAAATAAATTAAATAAAGTAGTTCATCAAATTCTAAATAGAGAAAGAAATACAAGAAATTATTTGATAGATAAGAGACTTATAGAAATGGAAAACAAAGTGTATAGATCTCTTGGGATATTAAAATATAGTAGGATATTAGGTTCAAAAGAGGCAATGGAGCATCTTTCAAATATAAGAATGGGTATAACTATGGATATATTAAATGATAAAGAATTGAGAAATGTAATAAAGTTAATGATAGATGTACAGCCTGCCAATATTCAAAAAAAATTAAATAAAGAAATGAATAGTAAAGAAAGAGATATTGAAAGGGCTAAGATGATGAGGGAGTTTACTTTAGAAGTGGAGGTATAAATGATATGGGAATGTTTGGTAGATTTACAGAAAGAGCACAAAAAGCTTATTTATTAGCACAAGATGAAGCTAAAAGGATGAAGCATAATTATGTAGGGACAGAGCATTTGCTTTTAGGTCTTATTGCAGAAACAGAGGGAGTAGCAGCAGTTTCTTTAAAAGAATTAGGAGTAAATTTAGACAATGCTAGAAAAGAAGTTGAAAAATTGATAGGATTAGGTGACGGGGAAGATGAAATATCAGGGCTTACACCTAGAACTAAGAGGATTTTAGAACTAAGTTTTTTACAAGCTAGAAATCTAGGTCATAACTATATAGGGACAGAGCATCTCTTACTTGGACTTATTGCTGAAGGAGAAGGAGTAGCAGTAGTTGTTCTTAAAAACCTTGGAGTGGATATAAAACAATTAGCAGAAAAGATAGTGGGAATGATAAGTTCAGATTCAAATTATAAAGGAGTACAACCTGGAACAACAGGGCAAGAAGAAAGTGGCCAAAATAACTTAGGGAAATATAGTATAGATTTGAATAAAATGGCTGAGGATGGAAGAATAGATCCTGTTATAGGAAGAAGCAAGGAAATAGAAAGAGTAGTGCAAATTTTAAGTAGGAGAACCAAAAACAATCCAGTATTAATAGGTGAACCTGGTGTTGGTAAAACTGCAATAGCAGAAGGGCTTGCTCAATTGATATATGAAGGAAATGCGCCTGAAATAATAAAGAACAAAAGAATTGTATCTTTGGATTTACCTGGAATGATAGCTGGAGCAAAGTATAGAGGTGAGTTTGAAGAGAGGCTTAAAAAAGTAATGAATGAACTTATAGAAGCAAAAGATACTATACTCTTTATTGATGAGCTTCATACTATCATAGGTGCAGGAGCAGCTGAAGGGTCTGTAGACGCTTCCAATATATTGAAGCCAGTACTTGCAAGGGGAGAGCTTCAAATGATAGGTGCGACTACTATAGATGAGTATAGAAAGCATATAGAAAAAGATGCTGCATTTGAAAGACGTCTTCAACCAGTAGTTGTAGATCAACCTAGTGAAGAAGATACTATAAAGATATTAGAAGGGCTTAGAGATAAATATGAAGCCCATCACCGTGTAAAGATTACTGATGAAGCAATCCATGCTGCAACAGAACTATCTTCTAGATATATAACTGATAGGTTTTTACCGGATAAGG
>CAZRHX010000152.1:0-4582 GCA_964599855.1 uncultured Tissierella sp.
ACACAATCATAGTAAACTCCTTTCCAAAACTAAACTTGTGACGCTTAATACTACTTATACGTAACTTATAGTGATTTGAATATAAGTATACTAAATAATTATAAATAATTAAAGAACTATTATTCCCTTCTCATGCACTGTTTACAGCAATTAGATCCTAATTACTCTAAGCAATGCACGAAATATATTTATTTAAAGTTCCTGAAACCCTTGATTTTATAGCACATACTGCACCCATCACTATTATGACACGTTCCCCTGTTGCATGATAAAGAAGTGCTATAGACTCCCCATTTGATCTCATATCTTTTAAATTTGCTATTGCATCTTCTTGATGATCTTTTAACTCTATAACTTTTCCCTTTTGCTGTGGAAGATAGTCTTCCATTTCTTTAAATACTGGGAACTCTCCAATAAAAGTTAAAATCTCATCTTTTACTTTTTCTGGCTGATCTTTGAGTTGCATATATGCCCATCTATATACTTTCCAATTTTGATTTATCATACTATTTTGTTTTAATAAATCATCATAATATTTATTACTCGATATTCTATCTGGATTATGATAAGTTTCTCCATCTATTTCTATTGCAATCTTTTCTCCTTCAGCTTGCATAGCGAAGTCTATATATCTTCTGCCTCCATAAATATCTACAAAGGAATGTTGTATAGAGAGATATTTACTGTTTTCAGGACCAAATGTATCACAAAATAATTCTATAAATAAATCTTCTGCTACACTATTTACTTTTCCGGTACTCACTATTTCTTTTTTATTCATCTAAAGCATCAACTACCCTTCCAAACTACTGTTTAAAACCATTATACTATAATAACAGTTTATTTGCATAATTCTGTCGAAACTTTTCCTGTAATCTTAATATATGCATGCACTAAAGCAAAAAACTTATATTAGTTTTTCTAATATAAGTTTTTATAAGTTTTCTATTGATTTTTTTAAGTGATTCTCTAATATTTCCACCTTTATCTATCGTCTAAAACTCCTTCTACTTTTAGTACTATTCTTTTAGTTTTTTTAGTCTTTGTTCATATTCTTCTTCTGATATATCTCCACTTGCATATCTTTCTTTTAATATGTCTATGGCTTTATTTGAACTAGAGTTAGAGCTCTTATTATCTCTAGAGTTTTTTATAAACATTCTAGCAAGTACTATTACTACTGCCACTATTATCAGTAATTTACTATATCATATATAATAAACCAAGCACTTGCACGAGAACCAAAATCCATCATACTATCCCATCCCTTAAAACCATTACCCCTAAAGTTATGCATTTGATATCCTCCTAATCTTTTAGCGCCTTTTTATTTTCATTATATTTTTCATCATAGATATTAGCTGCTTTTGATTACTATGTTAATTATATCAATCCAATGTAATCAAATGTTAAACTTTACTAATATCTTTTCATTCAATTTGTTTATACCCTAATATTTTTATTTTATCCTTGCAGAATAATTAACAAGCTTTTTTCTTTACCCTTGATGTTCATCAAATAGAGATCTTAGGAGCTTTAGTCCTGCAGCACTTACTGTAGTAAAATATTTGATTATTTCATCATTTAGCCTGATTTCCAAATCTCCATGCAAACAAAGATCTTCTTTATTATTCTCACTGCCATCTATCCAAAAGAAGTAATCTGATAAGAGTTCCCATAAGTCATTTAAGATTTTTTCTCTCTATTTTATATCTATAGGATTTTTTAATTCTTCATTATCTTCAAACCAATCTACATTCTCATCTGCATTTGTTGTGTTTAATGCAAATAAGGAAATATATTTTTCTTCATCTATACTATAATATATTTTGATAAGATCATAATGTATAAAGTATTTATCATACTGAGGGGAGTATCTGTCTAGTTTATATCGATACTTCCCGTTTTCCATTTCTAGTTTATCCCTTACAACTTCTTTGGTTTTATACTCCCTTTCATAGCTATCTTCTTGAATTATTTCTATTGTTATAGTAGGGGTGCTGTCAAGTTCTGTTTTTTCTTCGTCTTTGAAAAACTCAATATTTATATATGCCTTTTCATCTTTGAGTTCTACAGCAGGTATATCTCCTTCTATATTTCCGTCAATGGTGGATATTATTTTATCTATTTTTTGCTGAGTGAAGTTATTATATTCTTCTTCTTTAAAAGTTCTTATTATAGGAGTTCTGTATTCTTCTTTATTGTTGAACTCAACATTGATCTTTGCATCGGTTTGGGATAAGTTTCTTTTCTCATCAGCCAAAGGCTTAGTTGAAAAATTTATAAATAAAATAAAGCTAAGAAATATAAATACTATTATTAATATCACAATAAATATCATTTTTAAATTTTTATCTTTATCCATTTAATAAGCCCTCCTAGGTAATATAGAAGGCTACATTAGATTTTCTAACATAGCCTTTTATATTATATTGCTAGTACTGTTCCTCTAAGTGGTGCTTCTATCTGTTTTTTATCTTTTACATAAGTTTTAAGGGCATCTATTGCATGGATGTCAAGATGTTTCCTATTTGAACCATATTCTTTAGGAACTCCTTGACTTGTTACATATACTGCCTTGTAAGTTTTATCTCTTTCTACTGCTTTATCTCCTACAAAGAGTTCTTGAATTCTTTCTCCTTTTGGATTTTCTATTTTAAAGTAGATGTTCAATCCCATGCATCTCTTAACATATCCACCCATCTGTTGGAAGGGATCTTTTGAAAATGTTCGCTCTAAGTTTTCCTCTAACATGTCCCAAAGTTCTTCCCCTGTCAGTTCTACCGTTGAAACTGGAGGGTTGACTGGGATTATATTCCAAAGGTCATTTACTTTTATATGTCCCTTAGGAATAGGCGCCCCATATCTCCATCCATTTGAAAATGCTAGAACTGCATCTTTTTCATGATGCATCAGGCTTTGAAGTAGAAAGTTGTCCATTGTAGATTCTAATACTCTATCTCTTGCAAGATCTGTTAAAGTTTCTCCTAGCTTTTCATCTAGGCTTTCCTTGTCTTTAGTCAATATATTATCTACCTTTTCCTGCATAGCCTTATCTTTTTCCTTACTTTCATCTAACAAGACTAGTTCATGTTTAAAATCTACTATCTTTTTATCTTTTATTTTCAAATCAAGTCTTCCAAGAAATGATCCATGACAACCTGATTGCATTATTATAGTATGATTTATTATGGCTGGTTCATATATTCTGTTATGGGTGTGAGCACTTAGGAGCACATCTATTCCATCTATATCTTCAGCTAATTTTAATTCCTGAGGATATCCTAAATGTGAAAGTAGAACCACTAAGTCTACACCCTCTTTATTTTTAAGCTTATCTATATAGCCTGGAAGTTCTCTGTCTCCATCTGTAAAATAAAGTCCTTCACTAAAGTGTTCTGGCATAACCTTGTCTACTATAGTTGCTGCTATACCTATTACACCTATCTTTAGACCATTTATTTCTTTTATCATATATGGCGGAAAGACTAGACTATCATCTTCTTTTTTATAGCAGTTTATTGAAAGCATTGGATAGTTTAATTTTTTAGTAAGGTCTATAAACTGCTCTGGTCCATATGCAAACTCCCAATGAGCTGTCATAGCGTCTAGGTCTAAACTATTTAGTAGTGGAAGCATAACTTCTCCCTTGGATTTTACTACATGATAGGTTCCGTGAAAAGTATCTCCTCCATCTAAAAACAGTATATCCCCTTTCTTTTCATCTCTTACATTTTCTACATATGCTTTTATACGAGAATATCCCCCTGCCTTTACAAACTTTTCATTTCCACCTTCCCAGAGATATTCAAAATGTTCGTCGATATATCCATGGGTGTCGTTCATTTGAATAATTGTCAATTCTTTTTTATCCATCTCTAATCATCCTTTTTTGTTTGTTATATATATATCCATACCCTATTTTAGGAAAATAAAATAAGGCAGTCCTAGTTTTTACTAGAACTCCCTTATTTTATCTGTTTTAGCTGATTTAATAGTTTCTATATGTGTGAAGAAATAATAATATTTAAATACTATCACAAAAGCAATAGCTATCCTTGCATGTAGATTGTTTATTAAAACAAATGTTATTATGAGCATTGTTGAAACTGGTAAAAGTATACTAAGTTTTTTCTTTAGAGTCATAGCACGTGTTCTTATAAACTCTTCTAAATAATTTTTATATGTTTTAGTGGAAATAAACCACTTGTGAAATCTGTCAGAACCTTTAGCAAATAGAAACGATGCTAAAAGCAAAAAGGGAGTGGTGGGTAATATTGGTAGTACTACGCCTAACATTCCTATTCCTAAAGATAAAAATGCAAGTACAATACAAGTTATTTTTAGAACTTTAGATTTCATAAAATTTCCCCTCTTTATATTTTTACATATACTTTTGTATTCAATCATTAGATAATGATAGTTACTATCTGTTAGCTTGATTCGAGAATATCATGATTGATAATTTATGTCAAATAGGTAGAGGCTCAAACTCATATATAATTTCGAGCTTTTAATTAGTTTAAATCCAATTTTTCTTTGACTAGCTTTATAATTTCAGGGTCTGAAAAGTCTAATCCTT
>CAZRHX010000153.1:0-4578 GCA_964599855.1 uncultured Tissierella sp.
GGTTGTTCTTCAAAAATGATTCACCCCAAAAAATTGGTTCCCCCGCTTCTTAAAAAAGAATTAAGCATTGTAATTTATTCGCTTTTTATTTTTAAAAATTATTACTTTCTAAGTATAGCATAAAAGAAATTCTATTGCAAATGTTGTAAAATACACATCTTAAAATAAATAAAAATTAATTATAAATATGCATCTATTTCTATGATTTGATATAATGATATTTGGAGGTAAAAATGAAGAAAAATATAAAAATATCGGTTAGAAACTTAATAGAGTTTGTCATGAGAAGTGGGGATATAGACAATAGTTTTAAGTCTACAAGCAGGGCGCTAGAAGGTACTCGTGCCCATCAAAAAGTACAAAAGACCTATGGAGATAACTATAGGGCAGAAGTTAGTTTAAAATACATATTTGAATATGAAGAATATAAGTTTGAAATAGAAGGTAGAGCAGATGGTATATATAGATTTGAAGAGGAAGCTATGATAGATGAAATAAAAAGTACCACTAGGGACTTAGATACTATAGAGGCGGATTTTAATCCTATCCACTGGGCTCAAGCTAAGGTTTATGCCTACATTTATAGTAGGCAGAACTCTTTAGAAGAGATAGATATACAAATTACATATTTTCATATTGAAAGTGAAGAAGTAAAACGCTTTAAAGAGAGATTTACTAGAAGGGATTTAGAGTCTTTTCTTTTCTCTTTAATAAAAAGATATGTAGACTGGGCTGAACTAAGCTTTGGTTGGGAAGACATAAGGGATGAATCTATAGAGGAACTTTCTTTTCCTTTTAAAAGCTATAGGGATGGTCAAAGGGAACTTGCTGTTGCAGTCTATAAGACTATTAAAGAAAATAAAAATCTTTTTACAAAGGCTCCAACTGGGATTGGAAAGACCATATCGACACTTTTTCCAGCCATAAAAACTGTTGGTGAAGGAAGGGCAAAGAAAATATTTTATTTAACAGCCAAGACCATAACTCGACAAGCACCTATAAAGTCTATGGATCTTTTAATAGATAGGGGTCTGAAGTCAAAGGTCATAGTCATAACAGCTAAAGATAAAATCTGTTTAAATGATGAGGTCAAATGTAATCCTAGGGATTGTAAGTTTGCACAGGGACACTTTGATAGAGTCAATGATGCTATAATGGATATATTTTTAAATGAAGACCTGATAGATAGAGAAAAGATAAAAGAATATTCCTTAAAGCATAAGGTATGTCCCTTTGAATTTTCACTGGATGTCAGTCTTTGGATGGATGTCATAGTCTGTGACTACAATTATGTATTTGATCCTCAGGTTTATTTAAAGAGGTTTTTTGACGACTTGACCTATAATTATATATTTTTAATCGATGAGGCTCACAATCTAGTAGATAGGTCTAGAGAAATGTTTTCAGCTTCACTGGATAAAGAAAAATTTAGCCAGATAAAGGATAATTTTAAGGGAAAATATATTTCAATAAAAAATAAAATTAAAAGAATTGAAGAACTGTTCTATAGTTTAGGTCAAGAAAATAATATGCTAGAAAACTTTAAATCAAAAGAAGAGTTTACAGAGTTTTACTTTCCACTAAAGTCACTTTTAACTTCTCTAGAAGCTTGGCTTTTAGAAGAAAAAGATGATGAAGATTATGAAAAGGTCATAGAAGTCTATTTTGACATAGTAAAATATCTAAAAATATCTGAACTATATGATGAAAACTATATAATGCAAGTGGAGACAGGTAATGGAGATATGACAGTAAAACAGTTTTGTGTAAACCCTTCATCTCTTCTAAAGGAATCTCTTAAAAGAGGAATAGCCAGTATATTTTTCTCGGCTACCTTAACTCCTATAGATTATTATAAAAAATTACTTGGAGGAAGAGAAGAAGATTATCATATGAGACTGTTATCTCCATTCCCAAGAGAAAACTTATCCCTACTCCTAAGAGATAATATTTCCACAAGATATAGAGACAGAGAAAAGACCTATATAGATGTAGTAAATATGATAAAAACTTTTACTTCAGCAAAAAAAGGAAATTATTTCATATTTTTTCCGTCTTACTTATATATGAAGACAATATATGAAATTTTAGAATATGATGGTCTTCATATACTGATTCAAGAAGAAAATATGGATGAAAGAAAACGTGAAGAGTTTTTACAAGTCTTCAGTAAAGAAGATAATCTCTTAGCCTTTGCTGTTCTTGGAGGAATCTTTTCAGAGGGCATAGACTTGGTGGGAGATAAGCTAATAGGGGCTGTTATAGTTGGAGTGGGTCTGCCTGGAATAAACTTTGAAAGAGATAATATAAAAGAATATTTTAACCAGACTACACATAAGGGCTTTGACTACGCCTATACCTATCCTGGTATAAATAAGGTACTACAAGCAGCTGGTAGAGTTATAAGAAGTGAAAAAGATAGGGGAGCAATTCTTCTTATAGATGATAGATTTTCAACTAGTAAGTATAAGAAGCTTTTCCCAGAAGAGTGGAAGGGCGGAGAATTAGTTAAAAATGATGATGAAATTAGTAGTAAGCTAAATAGCTTTTGGGAGAATTAAGAGAAAAGATCTTTTATAATTCCTATAGATTATCTTTTTTAATACTAGCTGTTTAAATTATAATATAGTTAGTCAACTAAGAAAATCTATTGACTTTTATTTTGAAAGGTTATATCATATATTAATAGTTAGACGACTAAGTAAAGTTTTTTTAGGAAGTGAAAATATGATAGATAAGGATTCTTTGTACTTTACCTATCTCAATACAGCTAGGATGCACCATCATCGCACACATATACTTCTAAGTGAGATAGGAATCTATCAGGGACAACCCCAGCTTCTCTTTATATTGGAAAAAAATGATGGTTTAAGTCAAAGAGAAATCTCAGATATATTAAAGATAACTCCATCTACTATAACTGTAATGTTAAAGAGGATGGAGAAAGTAGGACTCTTGTCTAGAAAACAGGACTCTAAAGATCAAAGAATATCTAGAGTATATTTGACAGATGAAGGAAAAAATATATGTACAAAGGCTAAGAAATGTATGAAGGAATTATCGGAAGAATGCTTTCAAGGATTTTCAGAAGATGAAAAAGAAATATTTAAATTACTTCTTAGAAAAATGGCTAGTAATTTAAAAGAGAAATTAGAATAAGATCGAGGTGGAAATATGTTAAAATTGTTTAAAGAGTTTAAACCTTTTACTATACTGATAGTTTTAATCTTTGTTCTTTTATTTGGACAAGCTATGGCAGAGTTAGCCTTACCTGATTATATGTCAAAGATAGTAGATACAGGTATACAGCAAAATGGTATAGAAGATGCAGTACCCCAAGTTATAAGGCAAAGTGAGATGGAAAAAGTAAAACTTTTTCTAAGTGATAGTGAAATAGAAATTTTAAATGAAAGCTATAGATTCATAAGTAAGGATGAACTTGACAAAGAAGAATACGAAAAACTTCAAAAGCGATATGAAATTTTAAAAGATCAACCCCTATATATATTGGAAGAAAAAAACAAAGATAAAATAGGGGAAATGGATAAGTTCTTATCTCGTTCAATCTTAGCGGTAAATGCAATAAATAGTGGGCAAGTTCCTTTACCAGAATTACCAGAGGGAGCAGATCCTTTTGTAATGCTTGAAAACTTACCAAAAGAACAGCTTGATGCAATGAGAGCAGAAGTAGAAAAAACTTTTGAAGGGCTTCCAGTTGAACTTATAAAGCAATCGGCAATGGTCTATATTAAAGATGAATATGAAGAAATAGGAATAAGTATTGAAAAAACGCAATCAGACTATATCATTAAAATAGGTTCTATAATGCTTCTTATAGCATTTGCTGGAATGGCAGCGGCTATATCGGTAGGATTTTTATCTTCAAGGGTTGCAGCAGGACTTGCAAGAAACCTAAGAGATAATGTCTTTACTAAAGTAGCCCAGTTTTCCAACAGTGAGTTTGATAAGTTTTCAACTGCTTCTTTAATAACTAGAAGTACCAATGATATTCAGCAGATACAGCAATTCACAGTTATGCTCCTTAGAATGGTATTCTTTGCTCCAATCTTAGGTGTAGGAGGAGTTATAAGGGCCCTTAGAACAAATGCTTCTATGGCTTGGATAGTAGGCCTTGGAGTAGTTGCAATCATGATACTTTTATTAGGCATCTTCAGTGTTGCAATACCTAAGTTTAAAATCATTCAGAAACTTGTAGATAGAGTAAATCTTGTAACCAGAGAATCGCTTACTGGTATGCTGGTTATAAGAGCTTTTAATACTAAAAAATATGAAGAAGAAAAATTTGACAAGGCAAATGCAGACTTGACAAATACTAACCTCTTTGTTTCTAGAATAATGGTAACTCTTATGCCAGCTATGACCATTATAATGAATGGTGTAATGCTACTTATAGTATGGGTAGGAGCAAAAGAAATTCAAGAGGCAAATATACAAGTTGGAGATATGATGGCCTTTATGCAGTATGCAATGCAGATTATAATGTCATTCTTAATGCTTTCCATGGTATCAGTTATACTTCCTAGAGCTTCAGTTTCGGCTGGAAGGGTTATGGATATA
>CAZRHX010000154.1:0-4563 GCA_964599855.1 uncultured Tissierella sp.
GAGGAGGAGAACTTGCAGTAAGAACTATAAATCAAAACTTTGATATGAATATAAGAGATTTTGTTACCATAGATTTTTTCGGACTTGAAAAAATAATTGATGCCCTAGGCGGCATAGAGGTAGATGTAAAACCAAATGAAGTATCCTATGTAAATAGAGGAGTTAGGGATGCTAATAAATTAGACGATTCCTATGGACCATCAATTTCTTCCAGCGGAGTCCAGCTTTTAACAGGGAGACAAGCTGTAGCCTACTCTAGGATAAGAAAAACAGGTGATGGCGACTTTGAAAGAACAGAAAGACAAAGATTTGTCTTAGAACAAGTTATTCGTAAAGGTTTAAATGCAGGAATAACTAGATATCCAGAACTATTAAACACTGCACTTCCTTTTGTAACCACTAGCCTTTCTAAAAAAGAAATGCTTTCACTTGGGAATTTCGTACTAAATTCAGATATAGAAGATGTTGACAAATATAGACTGCCTTTAAATAAATATCTTTTAGAACAAACTATTGATGGGGTCTCCTATATAGTTCCAAATACTTTAGAAGATAATAAGGAAGCTCTAAGAAGCTTTATATATGATGATATAAAAGATGAAAGTGTATTGGATTAAAATAAAGAAAAAAGGAATATAATTTTAATATCATATTCCTTCTTTCTTTATTTATATGCTTTTCTTAATCTCTTAATAAGTATTGTAATATAGATATTTAACGAAATCATGGCAAGATATGATATAGGTCTTAAAAGTATAGGCCTTTTTTTATATTTATTTCCAAATCTTTTGCGAAGTCTTTTCCAACTTTTTCTCATATTACTTTCATCAATTTTTTTATCTGATTGTTTATCATAAGCTTGGATGAAATTATAAGTGATTTTATAAGGGGAGCGCATAGATCTTAAGTTGCCAACCACTAAACTATAGACAGTAGTCATGATATCTATCTCTGGATATCCAATTTCTCCAAAGTAAGAACCTGGGTCTATTGCAGTTGCTTCCTTATTGTCTTTATCAATTATAAAATTTCCACGATTAAAGTCACCATATAAGATAAGCTTGTTTTCTTCTAACCGGACAGAATTATGAAAAACAGTCAACCAAATACCCATATGATAAACATATTTAGGTTCTTCAAGAAATATTTCTGAAAAATTAACGCCCTTGACTTTTTCCATTATAATCTTATTATTGTCAGCATCATATTCAACAATTCTTACAGCTTTATACGACCAATCATCTACACTTCTATCGATAAAAATATCATTTAAACCTTTTACTTCATTTTTAGCGATTGTCGAATCAAAAAAACTTTTTCAACAGTACAATTTTGTTGGAAAACTAACTTTGCTTTATTTGTATGTATTTCTTTTATTACCAATTATTATTTCACCCCAGTTATAACTCCCTGATAAACATTTATTATCTCATTTGCGACCTCGGCAGCTGAAAACTTCTCTTTTATCTCTAGAGCTATATTTTTACCATTATAATTGTCTATATTAGTATACATATAGTTCATGGCCTTTATTAGCCCATCTTCATCGTCTACATCGATTAAAATTCCATTCTTATCATTTACAAATACTTGTGGCCCTCCACATTTTGTAGCTATTACAGGAAGCCCCATAGCCAATGCCTCTACATATGCTACTCCAAAAGTCTCTGTTTGAGAAGGCAATACGAAACAATCACTCTTTTGAAATTCTTCTGCCATTTCCTTTCTGCTACATAATCCTCTCAAAGTAACTTGTTCACCTAGTTCATATTTTTCTATTAGTTCCTTTAACATCTTCTCCTTATATCCTTCTCCAAATATATCTAATTTTACATCTTTTGCTCCATTAAAGGCCTTATAGAACGCTTCTATTATCAAATCCATTCTCTTAAGTTCTATTAAATGCCCTGCTGAAACAAATTTAAAAAATTTATTATCATCTTTGCCTTCATACTTGAAAGTATCCAAATCTACTATATTCGGTACATAGATCGAATCTATATGAAAGTTTTCTTTTATAACTTTTCCTAGAGAAGGACTAACCACTATAAGTGCATCTGTTTTATTGTAGGTGAACTTTGCTACACTTTTTAAATCTTTATCGATATCTCTTTTATTCATCTTTGAAGAATGTTCGGTAACAACTAAAGGTACTCCAATTTCATCTTTAAATTTTGATGCACTATAAGCCTCTTCTATAAAATGGGCATGTAAAATGCCAGGCTTTCCCTTATCTTTTAATATGCTCTTATAGATTGTTTTTAGCCCTAAATAGTTGAAAAACCTAAGTATCTTCTTTGGGACTCTCCCAAGAGGAATATTTATCTCATATATCTGAACACCTTCGACTTCTTTTTTATGGATACCCCACTCTCTCTTTCTTCTAATAGAGCGTAAATCTATAGATGCATATATAACTTTTTGTCCTTGTTCTAATAAAGCCTTTGCTTGATCAAACTCAAATATTCCATGAGTTTTATACTTTTCTGTCGGATATCCCCTTGTAATAAATAAAGTATACATCTATATTTTTCATCTCCAATTTTATAGTATTGTTTATTTACCTTTTAATTATATTTCTATAACTCTTTATAATTCTCTATCAATATTTCACCAATACTCTCAAAATAATCATCTTTTATTTTTTTACAGTTTTCCATATAGAGTTTTAGTCTTTCTTTAGAAGTTTTAGTAATTCTTCTTTTAATTCTTCCTTATTCCTTGAATCAACAATAAAACCTATCTCTTTTTCTTTAATAAACTTACCAAGTTCTGTCCCATTTGCCCCTACTATAGGAGTTTCACAGACTATAGACTCATAGAGTCTATTTGGCAATGCTATTTTTACATTTTTTAAACTTGCATCATAGACAGAATACATCAAGTCTACTTTTTTATAGAGGCTTACTATTTCTCTCTCATAATTATAAGGACCATAGAGCTCTACAAATTCTTTACCCCGTGAATACTCTAGCATTTCTTGGTAACCTGGTCCACTTCCAGCAATAAAAACATTTATATCCTTTTCAATCTCATCAACTGCATCTACCAAAATCTTAAGTTGGTCTAGATATCTCACTGAACCAATAAATCCTATAGTAAATTTATCATTTCCTTTACCCTTATATTCTTTAAACAATTTTTTATAAGGTGCATTTGGTAGAAATAAGTACTTATCTTTATCTATAAAATCAGAAAAATATTCCTCCCAAAAATAGGGCGAGGTAAGTATCAGCCTTGAAATCTTACTAGTCAATCTTTTCTCAATAAATTGTAGACATTTTTAGATAAAACTTCTAAAGGAATCTATAGATTTTACAAAACTATACTTAGGTAGGTCTGCCACCTCATATACTATTTTAATTTCCCTACTATGAAAACTTTTATATATTCTAGCTATCAACAACATATCTAAGTTTGCAGCATGAATGATATCTGGTTTTTCCTTTTTTAATTGTTTTATAGATTGTCTTATATATTTAATCAAAGGTAATATCCTTTTAACAGGCTTTCCTTGAGGAGCATCTATAGAAATCTTGATCACTTTGTTCTTACGATTTACTTCAAACGATTCTTTTTCTCTCTGACCCCTATCCCAATATATTAGGCTAATAGAAAAATCATTTTCTAAAGTTTTAATTCTCTTTAAGATCCTTGGATTAGGTATGTGAGAGATAAGTATTGATATTTTTTTCATTTTACACCTACTTATACCTTTATATTAAGCTTCTTCTAAAATATCTGCAATCCTTTTACTAGCATGCCCATCCCCATAAGGATTACTTGCCCTACTCATTTTTTCATACTCTTCTTTATCTTCTAAAAGTAGTTTAAATGTATCATATATTACTTTCTCATCTGTTCCAACTAATTTTAAAGTACCTGCTTTTATTCCCTCAGGTCTTTCAGTTGTGTCTCTCATTACAAGAACGGGTTTTCCAAGACTTGGAGCTTCTTCTTGTATTCCACCACTATCTGTAACTATTAAATAAGATTTAGCTAAAAAATTATGGAAATCAAGCACATCTAAGGGTTCTATAATCCTTATTCTATCGCTATCTCCCAAGATTTCATCAGCTGCTTCCCTTACAAGCGGATTCATATGTATTGGATATATTGCTTTTATATCTTTATTTTCGTCCATTATTCTTTTGATAGCCTTAAACATATTTCTCATAGGTTCTCCTAGATTTTCCCTTCTATGAGCTGTTATCATTATCAATCTACTATCTGATGCCCAGTCTAAATGTTCATGACTATAGTTTTCTTTTACTGTTGTCTGTAAGGCGTCTATAGCAGTATTTCCAGTTATATATATCGTGCTTGCATCTTTACCTTCTTTTATCAAATTATCCTTTGACATCTCGGTAGGTGCAAAGTTATAGTTGGAGACTATACTAACTCCCTGTCTATTAAACTCTTCTGGATATGGGAAGTTTATATCATAAGTTCTAAGTCCTGCTTCTACATGTCCTATAGGTATCTGCATATAAAAACATGCTAGAGCTGTTACGAAAGTTGTAGAAGTGTCTCCATGTACAAGCACTATATCTGGTTTCACTT
>CAZRHX010000155.1:0-4546 GCA_964599855.1 uncultured Tissierella sp.
AAAATATATTTGATATAAAATGGAATGAAAACTTAACTTATGGTGATATATTTAAACAGGCAGAATATGAGCATTCAGTATATAGTTTTGAAATAGCAAATATAGATACATTAAAAGAACTTTTCACTATATATGAAAAAGAAGTTAAAGAGATTCTAAAAGAAAACTTAGTTCTTCCAGCCTATGATTATGTCTTGAAATCTTCACATATATTTAATGTATTAGATGCAAGAGGAGCTCTTTCTGTTTCAGAGAGAACAAAATATATTGGAAGAGTAAGAGATGTAGCAAAGATAGCTGCATCTTCTTATGTGGAACAAAGAAAAGAATTAGGATTTCCTTTAATAAAGAAAGCAGGTGAAGTAAATGAATAATACTTATTTACTTGAGATAGGAATAGAAGAAATACCAGCAAGATATGTTAAAAACACCTTAAAGCAGCTAGAAGAAAAATTTTCAAATCTTTTTAAAGAAGAAAATATTTCTTTTGATAAGATAGAAGTATATTCTACACCAAGAAGATTGACTACTATTGTAAAAGAACTTGCTGAAGATAAAAAGAAGAAAATAGAAAGCGTAAAAGGACCATCTAAAAAAATATCTTTTGATGGAGAGGGAGAGCCTTCCAAAGCTCTTTTAGGCTTTATAAGAGGTCAAGGGGCAAGTTTAGAAGATATCACTTTTAAGGAGCATAATGGCGAAGAATATGCCTATGTACAGATATTAAAAGAAAGCAAAGATATAAGGACAATTATACAAGAAAATATGGCTGAACTTATAAAGAGTATTAATTTTCCAAAGTCAATGAAGTGGGGCGGAAAAAACATCAGATTTGCAAGGCCTATTAGATGGATAGTCTCTTTACTTGATGATGAAATAATTCCATTTGAATTTGAAGGAATAAGAGTTTCGAATAAAACAAATGGTCATAGATTTTTAGGGGAAAGAGATATTGTTTTAAACAATGTTGATGAATATGAAGAAGTTCTAAAGAATAATTTCGTAATATTAAATCAAAATAAAAGAAAAGAAATGATAAAGTATGGTGCTGAAATATTGGCTAAAGAAAAAGGAGGTAAACTACTTCAAGATGAAGACCTATTAGATGAGGTCAATAATTTAGTTGAATATCCTACTCCAGTTATAGGAAGAATAAAAGAAGAATATTTAAAACTTCCTAAAGATGTTATAGTTACTCCTATGAAAGAACATTTGAGATATTTCCCAGTATTAGATAATAAAGATAGATTACTGCCTTATTTTATAACTGTAAGAAATGGAAATGAGAATTATTTAGATGTAGTTATAAAGGGGAATGAAAAAGTGCTTGGAGCTAGACTTGAAGATGCCAAGTTCTTCTTTGAAGAGGATAAAAGTAAACCTTTAGAAGATTATATAGAAGCTTTAAAAAGTATAACTTTTCAAGATAAACTAGGTACCCTATATGATAAAAGTGTAAGAATTGTAAAGCTTGGTGAAAAAATAGGTGAATATCTAGAAGTTGGAGAAGAAACTAAGAAAAACATCAGAAGAGCAGGCATGCTCTCTAAAGCTGATCTTACAACTAAAATGGTGACTGAATTTACAGAACTTCAAGGTAAAATGGGAATGGTATATGCAGAAAATTCAGGAGAGAATGAAATAGTTAGTTTAGCTATATTTGAACATTATCTTCCAAGATCACTTGGAGATGAACTTCCTTCTACCACTGCAGGAGCTGTTCTTAGTATAGCAGATAAACTTGACTCTATATCTGGATTGTTCGCTATAGGGGTCCATCCTACAGGTTCACAAGATCCATTTGCACTTAGAAGAAGTGCACTTGGAATTATAAAGATAATATTAGATAAAAAACTAAATTTATCTTTACAAGATTTGATTGAATTTGCCTTATATATTCAAGTAGAAGAGAATAGTTTAACTTTTGATTATGAAAAAGTTAAACTAGAAATAACCGAATTCTTCTTAGGAAGAATAAAAAGTATGTTCTTAGATTCTGGAATTAGGCATGATGTGATTGATGCTGTGACTCAAACAAAGATTGATGATGTCTATGATATAAAAATCAAAGCTGATAAGTTAAATGAATGGCTAGATACACAAGGTACATCTGAAACCTTAGCAGCCTTTAATAGAGTTGCAACATTGGGAAAAAATGCAGAATCTAGTGATATAAAAATAGATATGCTTTCAGGCTATGGTGTATCTTTGCTAGATAGTTACAATAGTATTGAAGAAGAGACTCTAACTTTTATAAATAAAAAAGAATATGCCAAAGCATTAGAGTTGTTGACTAGTCTAAAAAACCCTATAGATGATTTTTTAGACAATACAATGGTGATGGTAGAGAATGAAGAGATTAAAAACAATAGATTAGCATTGTTAAAAAAGATATATGATATTATGATGAAAGTTTGCGACTTATCTCTAATAGTCAGCTAGTTAATAACTATATTTAAAAGGTTTTATAAATGAAATATAAATTAGTAAAACAAAGGTATATATCATTCTGATAGTATATTGAAAAATAAATTTAAAAAGGAAAAAAATTACATGTGATAGCTAAGACTAAAAAAACAAATATAAATATGTTATTTGTTTTTTTAGTGTAGATAATAGCTATGAGGGGGAATAATATGCATAGAAAACTTACTATTTATGTTATATCAGATTCTATAGGAGAAACTGGAGAATTAATTGCAAGTGCAGCAGTAAGACAATTTACAGAAAGTTACGAAATTAAAAGATACCCTTATATTGTGAGTGAAGATCAAATAAAGAATATATTCGATGAAGCAGAAGTTGGAAAAAGTCTTATTATATATACAACTGTTTCTGAAAAAACTAGAGATTTTATAAACCGAAAAGGAAAAGAAAAAGATATACCCACAGTAGATGTTATGACTCCATCTTTAGATGCTATTGAAAACACTCTAAAATTTCCTCCTAAAAGGGAGTCTGGAATAATAAGAAGACTCGATGAAGATTATTTTAAAAAAGTTGAAGCAGTAGAATTTGCAGTAAAATATGATGATGGAAAAGATACAAGAGGAATTGAAAAAGCAGATATTTGTTTAGTGGGAGTTTCTAGAACATCTAAAACTCCTTTAAGTATGTATCTAGCACATAAAAACTATAAAGTAGCAAATATTCCTTTAGTTCCAGAGGTAAAACCTCCCAAGGAGCTATTTGAAAAAGATAAAAATAAAATTATAGGTCTTATTGCAGATCCCTATAAATTAAATGAGATAAGAAAAGAAAGACTTAAGACTTTGGGGCTTGGATACAAAGCTAACTATGCCAATGTAGATAGAATCCAATCAGAACTTGAGTATTCTAAAAAGATTATGAAAGAATTAAATTGTATGGTAATAGATGTATCTAGCCGTGCAATAGAAGAAACGGCAGGCATTATTTTAAATTACATTATAGAAATGGATGACTAACCTAATAAAAGAAGTGTTTATATAAACACTTCTTTTATTACTATGTAGATAAATTATGTTTGTTATGGATTATTTTATAAATTATATAAAAAGACAAAGTAATTTACTTCTTTATGTAGTATATTAACTATATTAGGGTTTTCAGAATACACCTATGGAAGGAATGAATATCAAATGAAAATTAGAGAAGAAATAGAAAAAAGAGAAAGAGAAATACTATCTCCTTTTGCATCTTTTGCTTCTGATTCCAAAGGTAGAAAAGTATTTGAAGAAAAATGTGATATAAGAACAGAATTTCAAAGAGACAGAGATAGAATAATACATTCTAAAGCTTTTAGAAGGTTAAAACATAAAACTCAAGTGTTTATATCTCCTGAAGGAGAACAATAGCTAGGGCCTTAAACTTAAATGAAGATTTAGTAGAGGCTATTAGTCTAGGTCATGATCTGGGACATACTCCTTTTGGACATACTGGAGAAGCCATATTAAACAAACTTCATCCAAGAGGATTCAAACATTATCAGCAGAGTCTAAGGGTAGTAGATTTTTTAGAACATAAGAAAAATAGACAAGGTTTAAATTTGACTTATGAGGTAAGAGAAGGTATAATTAACCATTCTGGAAAAAGTCCAAGTAGAAGTTTAGAGGGTCAAATTGTCAAATTATCGGATAGGATTGCTTATATTAATCATGACATAGATGATGCTATCAGAGCTAATATAATAGATGAAAAAGACTTACCAAAAGATTGTATAGAAGTTTTAGGAGCAAGTCATGGAGAACGTATCAATAATATGATATTCGATATAGTGAAAAATAGTATAGGCAAAAATAAAATAAAGATGAGTCCTAAAACAACAGAAAAAACAGAGAAATTAAGGGAATATATGTTTAAAAATGTCTATTATAATAATGTGGCAAAATCAGAGGAGAAAAAGGCTGAATATATAATAAAAGAATTATATAATTTTTATCTTCATAATTCATATGAAATGCCCTTGGAATATCAAGATTTTTATTCTTTAGATGATTCTTCTATTGAAGATAGGATATGTGATTATATAGCAGGTATGACAGATAGATATGTAATACATGTTTTT
>CAZRHX010000156.1:0-4508 GCA_964599855.1 uncultured Tissierella sp.
TTTTACTTTTAAATATTTTAACTCTTAAAAATTCTATACTTGGAGAAATGGGCGCTAAGGTTTTAGCAACTGGGGCTACTAAGGGTATGGCTCTTGCCCAGGGAATATTAAATGCTGTTATGAGTGCAAATCCTATAATGCTGGTAGTTGGATTACTAGCTATTTTAATAGGATATTTCTTAAAAACTACTGGAGCTCTTGATAAACTATGGGAAAAATTTGCTACAACCTTCCCAGGAGCGGCTGAGATAGTTAAGTCAGCCGCAGAAAATATTAAAAATTTCTTTGGTAGTGCTATGAATTATGTTTTAGGGCTAATTGATAAAGTTAAGGGTGGTTTTGAAAAAACGGGTATTTTCTTGAATGAGATGTTTAATTTTATAAAGATGACATTTAGAGGAGAAGTATCTACTAAAGATTTATCTGGACCAGTCGGAGTTATAAGTGTAGTAGGTGAAGCTTCTAAAATGGGAATCAATAATCTTTTATTAATTTTAGGCTTTATAAGTGTGAATTTAGGTTTTTTCAATCTATTACCTATACCAGCTTTAGATGGAAGTAGGCTGGTGTTTTTATTTATAGAACTTGTAAGGGGTAAGCCTATATCTCCAGAAAAAGAAAACTTAGTTCATATGGTTGGTTTCTTTTTGCTTATAGGTCTTATGATTGTAGTAACATATAGAGACTTGATTAGAGTCAATATTTTTTAAGGGTGGTTAATTATGAGAAGAAATACAAGGGTTATAAAGGTTGGAAATAAATTTATTGGAGGAAGCAATCCTATAACTATCCAATCTATGACAAATACAATTACTAAGGATATCAATGCTAGTATAAGTCAAATAAATGATTTGGAAAAAGCAGGATGCGATATAATAAGAATGGCTATTTCAGATAATGAGGATGCTAAAGCTATAGAAACTATAAAGAAAAATATCAATATACCGATAATAGCAGATATTCAATACGATTATAAACTTGCACTAGAATCTATTAAGTATGGGGTAGACGGTCTTAGAATAAATCCAGGCAATATTGGAAGTTTAGATAAAGTAAAACGAATAGTAGAAGCTTGTAAAAAAAGACAGATTTCTATTAGAATAGGTGTCAATTCTGGATCTATAAAAAAAGAATATTTAGAGAAATATAATGGAGTAAATGAAGAATCTATAGTAGAGAGTGCTTTAGAACAAGTAAAGCTTTTAGAGGATTTAGATTTTAGAGATATAAAGATTTCTTTAAAGGCAAGCAATGTAGCTCTATCTATAAAATCATATACTAAAATGAGTGAAATGAGAGATTATCCATTGCACTTAGGAATAACAGAAGCGGGTCCTGGTATGAAAGGCACAATAAAGTCTTCAGTAGGTATAGGTGCTCTTTTAGCTATGGGAATTGGTGATACTATAAGAGTATCACTTACGGATGATCCTATTGAAGAGATAAAAGTAGGAAAAGAGATATTAAAATCTCTTGGATTAAGAAAAAGTGGATTAGAATTAATATCTTGTCCAACTTGCGGAAGAACTAAAATTGATTTAATTAATATTGTAAAAGAAGCTGAAAAAAAGCTTGAAAGAATAGATGGAAATTTAAAAGTAGCAATAATGGGTTGTCCTGTAAACGGTCCAGGTGAAGCTAAAGAGGCTGATATTGGAATAGCAGGAGGAAATGGAGAAGGTTTAATATTTATTAAAGGCAAAATAATAAAAAAAGTAAAAGAAGAAGAACTTTTAGAAGAACTAGTTAAAGAGATAGAAAAAATGTAATAAATAGGATTATGATACTACTTGAATAGGAGGGATATCCTATATGAAAAAGATTAGCTTAAAAGAGATCTTAAAAGAAGAAAAATATGCTCATCTCGTTAGCAAGCCTATAGATATAGTAAGTATAAAAATAGATAAAGAAAATATGGAACTTTTCATGGTTTTAGAATCTTCTAATATAATAAGTTTTAAAGATCTCAAAGAGATAAAAAAACATTTTGAAAGAGCTTTTCAAAAATTTAACATTAGTATAATTATAAATTATAAATTTGATATAGGAAATAAGAAAAATGAAATAGATTATATGGAAAATATAAAAGAATATATTCATAGCTTAATTCCTTCAAGTATATCTTGGCTAGATGAATTAAGCTATGTCTTTAATGAAGATATATTGTCTTTAGAATTTCCCAATGATATTTCTTTAGCTTCTTTAAAAAGAAAAGATATTATAAATAAACTAAAGTATAAGGTTAAAAATGAATTGGGATTAGAATTAATCACTACTAAGAATGTATGTAGTGAATATAATGATAAGTTCTTAGAAAACAAGCTTGATGAAGAAAAAATAATTTCTAGAACTATATTAGAAAGTTATAATTCAAAATCATCTGAAAACAATAAAAAATCTCCTTCAAAAAATTATATATTTGGAAAAGAAATAAAAGGCGAAAACACAGACATAAGCGAAATAAATCTCCAAACGGGGAGATGTATTATAAAAGGTGAAATATTTGATATTGATTCAAGGGAAATCAAAGGAAATAAGCTCATAATAACATTCTATATAACAGATAAGAAAGATTCTACTTTAGTGAAAGTGTTTTTAAAGAAAGATGAAGGTGAAAAACTTTTAGTGAATTTAGATGAAGAATTATTTGTTCTATTAGAAGGAGATGTTGTATATGATAATTATTCTAGGTCTCAAGTTGTTATGCTAAAAGCTTTAAAGCCATTAGAAAAAATCGAAAGAATTGATAGTTCTATTGAAAAAAGAGTAGAGCTACATCTTCATACACAAATGAGCTCTATGGATGGAATAACTAATGTAAATAAACTTATATCTCAAGCGCATAAATGGGGTCATAAAGCAGTAGCTATTACAGATCATGGTGTAGTACAAGCATTCCCAGATGCCATGCAATTGAGTAAAAAACTAGGTATCAAGATTTTATATGGTGTTGAAGGATATTTAGTAAACGATAAAAAAGAAATAATATCTGGACTTGATTTTAGTAAAACTTATGAAGAGTTTGTAATTTTTGATATAGAAACTACAGGGCTTTCTGCTATCAATGACTCTATTACAGAAATAGGAGCTGTAAAAGTTAAAGACGGAGAAGTAATAGATACTTTTAGTCATTTAATAAATCCTGAAAGATCTATTCCAGAATTCATAACTAAATTAACTGGTATTACAGATGAAATGGTAGAAAACAAGCCTAAAATCTCTGAAATAATGCCACTGTTTCAAAATTTCATCTCTGGAAGTGTATTAATAGCTCATAATGCTAGTTTTGATGTAGGATTTATTAGAGAAAATCTTAAGAATGTTAATTTAGAATTTTCTAATCCCGTATTAGATACTTTAGAGCTTTCAAGAGCTGTCTTTCCAGACCTTAAAAACCATAAATTGAATACATTATCTAAGTATTTAGATATATCGTTAGAAAACCATCATAGAGCATTAGACGATGCAAAAGCTACAAAGGATATATATCTAAAGATTATGGACTTATTAGAAGAGAAAGGTATAAGTGAATTAGACTCCATAAATAATTTAAATGCAAATAAAGATATTACTAAAGATAGTGTGTATCATGTAACTATTTTAGCCAAAGACTTAATTGGGTTAAAAAATTTATATAGACTTATTTCAGACTCACATATTAAATATTTTTATAGAAAACCAAGAATATCTAAATCACTTTTAGATAAATATAGAGAAGGACTCTTAATAGGAAGTGCTTGTGAAAGTGGAGAATTGTTTAAGGGACTTATTTCTAATAAAAGTTATTCTGAAATTAGAAATATTGTTGAATTTTATGATTATTTAGAGATTCAACCTTTAGAAAATAATAAACATTTATTGAGAAATGGGTTAGTAAAAGATTATAATCAACTTCAAGATTTAAATAAAAAAATATATGATTTAGGGAAAAAATATAAAAAGATAGTTGTTGCTACTGGGGATGTACATTTTTTAAATCCAGAAGATGAAGTATACAGAAGAATACTTATGACTGGACAAGGGTTTTCTGATGCTGAAGACCAAGCCCCTTTATATTTTAAAACTACAACAGAAATGTTAAAAGAATTTAATTATTTAGGAGAAAACATAGCAAGAGAAGTTGTTATAGAAAATACTAATTTGATAAATAACATGATAGAAGACATCAAGCCTATCCCAGATGGAACTTTTCCTCCTATAATTGAAGGCTCAGAAAAAGAACTTAGAGAGATCACATATAATAAGTCCTATGAGATATATGGTAATCCATTGCCAAAGATAGTAGAAAAAAGATTGTGTAGAGAACTAGATTCTATTATTGAAAATGGATATGCTGTAATGTATATAATTGCTCAAAAATTAGTTTGGAAATCTATAGAAGATGGATATTTAGTAGGATCTCGTGGATCAGTTGGATCATCTTTTGTAGCTACTATGAGTGGAATCACTGAAGTAAATCCTTTAGCTCCACACTATAGTTGTCCTAATTGTAAATATAGTGAATTCTT
>CAZRHX010000157.1:0-665 GCA_964599855.1 uncultured Tissierella sp.
TTTCCTGTTCTAAACCTATACTTTACAAGCATCCATCTTATAAACTGATCTATAAATACTGCTATCCATGCGCCTATCAATCCCATACCTGCTATCATTACAAAATAATAAGCAAAAGCAACTCTTATAATTAATATTCCTATAAAAGTCGATATAAGAGTAAATATTGTGTCACCTGCTCCTCTTAGTCCACCAGCTACTATAAGAGATGAACTTTGGAAAGGCTGTATAATTGCCACTAGCTTTAAAATATCTGCTGCTTGTTTTATTACTTGTGGGTCATTTGTATAAAGACTGGCTATGGCTCCTCCAAAGAAAAAGAATATCAAGGCCATAAAGGCCGAAACGAGTGAGCCTATCTTGCTGCAATATTTTATATATTTTTCAGCTAAATCAGGATTATCCCCTCCAAGACTTTTCCCTGTGAGTGTGGAAGCCGCTATCCCAAAGGCTTGACCTGGAGTGAATGATAAACTCAATATATTTATAGCTATTTGATGTGTTGCATATGCAACTGTTCCAAGAGATGCTACAATTCTGATAAAAAGAAGTAATCCAACTCTCAATGCTATTTGCTCTAAAGAAGCTGGTACTCCTATTTTTATAAGGTTATATATAATATCTTTTTTAATTTTAAACTTTTTCTTCAAATCTATATAAATAGT
>CAZRHX010000157.1:675-4463 GCA_964599855.1 uncultured Tissierella sp.
TTGATATTGTCAGTATAACCGGATAACTTTTCAAAATATATACCTAATACAAAGTACTGTTGCTATAACTTGAGAAAGAGCTGTAGATATACCTGCCCCTGTTACACCAAGTGCTGGTAGTCCAAATAAACCATATATGAGTATTAAATTTCCAAATACATTTAATAAGTTTACTAATACATTTATCTTCATAGGAGTTTTAGTATTTTGTGCACCTCTTAAAGATGCAAATATAGAAAAGTTAAAAGCTTGAAATATAAAGCCTAACATTATTACTCTAAAATAAGTACTTCCAATTGAAATAGTATCCCCATGCGCTCCTAAGAATTTCATAAAACTTGGAGCGAAAATTACACTTAGAATAACAATAGGTAAAGCTAAAAATATCTGTGTTAAAAGTATAATATGTTTTACTACTGATTCTACTCTATCCTCTCTATGACCTCCTATATATCTGGCTATCATAGCTGTAGCACCTATGTTTAATGCCTGAACCAAGGATAAACCTATAAAAGTTAATTGATTTGTAATTCCAACTGATGCTATACCAGCAGCAGATGTTGCATTATCTCCAAAGTTTCCAAGCATTATCATATCTACCATTCCAAATATGGTTCCCATTAAAAGTTCTATAAATACAGGCCCCGCTATTCTATTTATTTCCAATCTTATGCTTTTCTTTGAATGTAATTCCTGCATAAACTCACTCCGTTTTTTATTTTAAATAAAACTTCTTTCGATTGTCTAAATATTATATCATATAGATAAAAAAATACAAACTCCTTCAAATTAGAGTTTGTACAATTATTAAGCAAGTATTCTTTCTTGCTTTTTTATATATTGATCTATTTCCTTTGCTGCATCTTTTCCAGCCCCCATGGCCAGAATTACAGTAGCTGAACCTGTAACTGTATCGCCCCCTGCAAAAACTCCTTCTTTTGATGTCTTACCCTTTTCATTTACAGTTATAATCCTATTTTTATTGTCAAGATCAAGATTGCTAGTAGTATTGGCTATAAGAGGATTTGGATTAGTTCCTAGAGCCATTATAACAAGATCTATTGCAAGGTCGAACTCTGAATTATCTATACTTACTGGCCTTGCTCTTCCTGAACTGTCTTGCCCTTCTAATTTCATTTTTTCACATTTTATAGCCTTAACCTATCTCCTATTATCTCAATAGGATTTGTGAGAAACTCAAAATGAATTCCCTCTTCCATAGCATTTTCGATTTCTTCTTCCCTAGCAGGAAGTTCATCTTTTGTTCTCCTATATATTACATGAACCTCGGAGCCAAGTCTTTTAGCAGTTCTGGCAGAATCCATAGCCACATTTCCTCCACCTATAACAGCCACCCTATCAGCTTTTTTTATAGGTGTATCAGATTCTTTCTTAAATGCCTTCATTAAATTATTTCTAGTTAAGTATTCATTTGCTGAAAATACTCCATTTAAATTCGATCCTGGTATTTCTAAAAATATGGGAAGTCCAGCACCTGAACCTATAAATATAGCTTCATATCCTTCTGCAAATATATCTTCTAATGTTATAGTTCTACCAACTAATACATTTGTTTCTATTTCAACACCCATGTCTTTAAGTCTTTCTATTTCAACCTCTACAACTTTCTCACTTGGCAGTCTAAATTCAGGTATTCCATAAAGTAAAACACCACCTGCTTTATGAAGTGCTTCAAATATCTTAACTTCATATCCCATTTTAAAAAGTTCTCCTGCACAAGATATCCCAGCAGGTCCAGAACCTACAACGGCAACTTTATGACCATTTGAAATTCCCCTATTGGAAAACTCGATTCCATTTTCTATTGCATAATCTGCAGCAAATCTCTCAAGTTTACCTATGGCTATAGCATCTCCTTTTCTAGCCAATATACAAGTTTTCTCGCATTGATCTTCTTGAGGACATACTCTGCCACATACTGCAGGAAGGGATGAATATTTATTTAAAATCTCAGCAGCTTCTTTAAAGTTTTCATTGGCTATTTCTTTTATAAATCCAGGTATATCTATGCTTACCGGACACATAGGCACACATTTCGGATTTTTACATTGAATACATCTCTTAGCTTCTGCAACTGCTTCTTCAGGGCTATAGCCTAAGCATACTTCATCAAAATTATTTATTCTTTTATGAGGATCTTGATATTTTATAGCTATTCTATTAAATTTATTCATCCATCATGCCCCCTGTAAGTTTACAATATTTGTGATCCATTTCTGTTTCTTCTTCATATTGACCTTGTCGTCTTAAGGCTTCATCAAAATCTACTAAATGACCATCAAATTCAGGCCCATCTACACAGGCGAACTTTGTTTCTCCACCTACTGTAACTCTACAAGCTCCACACATACCTGTACCATCTACCATTATAGGATTTAAAGAAACAACTGTCGGTATATTAAACTTTTTAGTAGTCATAGATGCAAACTTCATCATGATCATAGGTCCTACTATAATGCATCTATCATATTTATTCCCTCTGCTTACAAGTTCCTCTATAGCATGAGTTACCATACCATGAAAACCATAACTTCCATCATCTGTGGCTATAAGCAGATTATCACTTATCTTTTTAAATTCTTCTTCAAGTATGATAAACTTTTTACTTTTATAACCTAAAACTATGTGAAGATCTACTCCTTTTTCTTTAAGCCATTTAGCTTGAGGTAGTAAAGGCGCTACCCCGACTCCACCAGCTACTAAAAGTATCTTTTTATCTTTTAACTTTTCTGTATCTTCATCAACAAATTCAGAAGGTCTACCAAGTGGACCAGCAAGATCTTTTAGGAGATAGTATAAAGGATCTTGAAGGTCTACCAAGTGGACCAGCAAGATCCTTTATACTATCTCCTATTTCCTTGTCAGCAAGTTTCTTTGAAGAAATACCCATAGTTTGAAGAACAATATTTATCGTACCTTTTTCTTTATTACTATCAGAAATAGTAAGTGGCACCCTTTCACCATTATCATCTACTATTACTATGATAAATTGTCCTGGAAGAGCTGCTTTAGCAACTCTTGGTGCTAATATATCTAAAGAATAAATCTTAGGAGCTAGCAATTTTTTGTCTAAAATTTCATACAAATCTATTCATCTCCATTATATCTTTTTATTTTATTTTATTTTTATATGATTTCATTTTATCATATTGATATATATAATACAATGCTAGTAAAATATGACAATATAAAATATTATAAAAGGTGATTCCTATTTAAAATGGAACCACCTTTTATTTCTTAAAATTATTTTAGCTTAATATAATTATTCTACACTCATCATTTCTTCTACTACATTTTTTTCTATTAATTCTATTTTTCTTGTAGCTTCTTCTTCTTCATCGTCTTTACTATAGATATAAATTTTTATCTTTGGTTCAGTTCCAGAAGGTCTTACTACATACCAAGAACCATCATCTAAAATATACTTTAATACATTGCTTTTATCGTTTCCAGTCTCATCTAAAAGATAATCTATAACTTCAGAAAGCTTCATATTACCAATTTTTGCTATAGGGTTTTCTCTAAAATAATCCATCATTCTTTCTATTCTTTTACTTCCCTCTATCCCTTCAAGAACTACTGATACAAGATTTTCTTTATAGTATCCAAACTCTTGATAGATCTCTTCTAGTACTTCTAATAAGTTTTTACCATTCTTTTTATAGTAAGCTGCCATTTCAACTATCAACATAGCCGCTACAACTGCGTCTTTGTCCCTTACAAGAGTTCCATAATTATATCCTATACTCTCTTCATATCCAAAT
>CAZRHX010000158.1:0-4462 GCA_964599855.1 uncultured Tissierella sp.
ATGAGGACGACCTCCCCATAGTTCAATATAATCATAGCCAAATCTCTTAGCATCCCTAAAGATATCCTCTATATCATTTCGCTGATATCCCGATGTAAACATCCCAACTTTCATAGCATCACCTTTTCCAATTTTAAAAAGCAGGCCCTTCAAATTAAAGAAGCAGCCTGCCTTTATTATTCTAAATCTCCATCAGCTCTTAATAGTCAAGCTGCCTGTAATATCTTCTTATCTCCATAGGATGACAGTTTAGTTTTTCTATATGAACATCTATCCTATTAGTTATAACTCTCAAAAGGAGATGTGACAGATATCCTCTAAACTTATCACTTATACCAGGAAGTGGGTAATCCTTAGTATCTATTATATTATAGTTTCCACATATCCTAGGTAAGAAGTTAGCAACCCTCTCACTAAGTGGTCTCTGAGAGTCCTCACCTATGAAAACCGTAACCGCAGTATCCCTATCTACGATTTCAAACATACCATGGAAAAACTCTGCACTATGGATAGATTTTGTCCTTATCCAGTGTTGCTCTTCCCAATAGCACATAGCGTAAGAATAAGTAGCTCCATACTGGTTGCCAGCTCCAACAAAATAGTGAATACTATCGTTCATATGCTTTCTAGCTATACGTTCACCCTGTTCATCAGCCGCTTTCTCAACCTCTACAAGGTCACGAGCCAGATGCTCATCCAGCTGGCCATAGAGTTCATCATACTCATCAAACTCTCCCGCCTTATACATGAATCTATCTGCTGCCATAAAAAACTTAAGCTGCTCATTCTCATCATAGGAAATAAGATGGTCTACCATCTCACCAAGTTCAGTATCAGGCAGATCTATAAAGCCTATAACCTCAGCACCTGCTGCCTTAGCCTTCTTAAGTCCATCTATCATCTCTGTAGTTCTTCCAGTAACAGAAGAGATAATCACTATAGTACCTGGTCCTACCTTATTATTGCCAGTTAAAATATATTCAGCTGCATTTTCAACAAAGAAATCCAACGAAGATCTTTCCTTCATATGAACCTCAACTTGCAGAGCCGATGCATAGGTTCCACCTATACCAAGCCAGCAGATATTTTTGTATCCTCTTTCACATATATCATCTACTATAGACTCTATATCGCCCCTAATAGCCAAAGCACCATTTACACTGTCCAACTGTTTTTGTTCATCAAATTTTAGCATATCTTTTCTCCTAGCTTTTAATTTATTCTCCAACCTTTAACTTTTGATAATAATCATTATATATTGTTATAGCTTCCCCAACATCTTCTTGGAAAAACACATTTTCCTTATAGTCAAAATCCCTTGCAGGGTCATTCTTGTAATCATCAGAAGCTGCCTCTACCGCTGCATCATTAGGACAAGTATATGGGAACTCTTCAAGATTTTTAGCCATAACCTCAGGATCAGTTACATAGTTTAAAAACTTCTCAGCAAGATCCACATGCTTAGCTCCCTTTGGTATTACATAAAGGTCGAAACCAAGTTGAACTGGATCCTTTTCAAAAGGAGCTATAGTAAGATTATTATCTTCTCCAAGCTCTGACATAGCCATGGAAGCATTTCCATCAAAAGTAAAGGCTACAGAAGCCGTTGCATTTGTAAGGTTTTGCTCAGCATTACCATAGGCTACAATATTTTCATTGTATTTAACCAACCACTCATAAGCCTCAGCTATTTCACTTTCCTCTGTTGAGTTAGGATCATATCCAAGTGCAACAAGGGCTATAGGAAATAGATTTCTAGCTCCATCTACAGAAACTATCTGACCCTTTAAAGCAGGATCTATAAGATCATTGTATTCTGTAATCTCAATAGGACTAGCTTCCTTATCGTATACTATATAAACATAATTTCCAAGATAAGGAAGACTATGCTCCTTAGCAGACCAATATGCTTCATTTATATTAGATGAATTTGGTATATTGTCAAAGTTTATCTTCTCAATATAATCACCATCTATAAGCGACTCCATATAAGCGTCACTAGTCATTACAAGATCATACTCATCTCCCCCGCCAGCAGTAAGCTTGGTTATAGCATCTGCATTATCAGACATATAAGACAAGTTAACCTTTACATCATTTTCCTTCTCAAAATCAGCTATCAAATCATCAGATATATACTGCTGCCACATATAGATATTTAACACCTTACTAGCATCTGCTCCATCACCATCAGAAGCCTTATCATTAGCCCCACACCCAGCTAAAACGCTAAGCATTAAAGCCATAACTAAAAAAATAGAAACTTTTCTTTTCACATTTATCCCTCCATTATTTTGCCTTTATTCAAGGCATTTCTAACTACTTTATTCAAAATCATCCCCACTATGATGACTAGAATCATAATTGTGGTCAAAGCATTTACATCAGGCGTAATGCCCGACTTATTCATAGAAAGAATCAAAACCGGCAAGGTCGAAGACTTTGAACCAGCCAACATATTACTCATAACAACATCATCTATAGAAAGAGTAAAAGATAAAAAAGCCGCACTCATAACCCCAGGCATAATACTAGGTAGAGTTATATTGAAAAAAGTCTGCATCCTATTGGCACCAAGGTCCAAGGACGCCTCCTCAAGACTATAGCTATCCCCACTTATACGACCCTTTATAGTAACCAGAGCATAGGGTATACAAAAAGTACAATGCCCTATCAATATACTTCCCAGACCCAGAGCTAAACCAACCTTCATAAAGACAATAAGCAGAGCAACTGCCATAACAATCTCAGGAACTATAATAGGTATATAGAGCATATTGTTTATAAACTTCCTGCCCTTAAACTCATACTTTCTCAGACCAAGAGCCCCTATAGTAGCTATAGTAACTGAAATAATAGTCGCTAAGACTGCAATTACTATAGAATACCAAAGACTTCCAAGAACTGCAGAGTTGCTAAATAACTTTCCATACCACTGGGTTGTAAAACCACTCCAATAATAATTGTACCTCTGATCATTAAAGGAAAATATCATCATAACCAAAACAGGTATATATAATACCGTATAGATAAGCAGCGAATAAAGGGTCCCCAGAATAGACGACCATCTCTTTCTCTTCTCCAACTTTGAAACTCTCATCTACAACACCTCCATATCTTCGATCTTGGCAAATCGAGTATAGATAAAGATAAGAAGTCCAGTTATAAAGATCAAAAGCACAGCAAGAGCTGCCCCAAGCGGCCAGTTCCTTATAGCTCCAAACTGATTCTTTATAATATTACCAATATAAAGGACCTTTCCCCCACCAAGCATATCCGTAACCGTATATATTCCAAGAGATGGAATAAAGACCAAGATTATAGCCGAAAAAATACCCGGAAAAGTAAGAGGCAAAGTTATCCTAAAAAATGTAGTAGACTTAGAAGCGCCAAGATCTGCCGACGCCTCTAAAAGAGACTTACTGAGTTTCTCAATAGAACTATACATAGGTAAAACTGCAAAAGGCAACATACTGGTTATCAAACCAAGCAAGACAAGACCATCAGTATATACAAAATTCACAGGAGCATCCACCAAACCCGTAGACTGAAGCAACTTATTGACCGGCCCACTGGTCTGAAAAAGAAGCAACCAACTGTTAAGTCTCATCAGAGAATTGGTCCAAAAGGGAATCATAATAAGCATAATAAGCTTTGAAGCCACTTCCTTAGGCTTCTTGGCTATATAATATGCAAAAGGATAGCCTATAAGCAAACACAAGAGAGTCGTTATAGCAGCTGCATTTATAGACTTAACTATAACCTTAAAATATGTAGTATCAAGCAAGGTCTTATAACTCTCCAAGGAAAACTCATAGACAACATCTCCAAAAACTCCCCTAGACATAAAGCTAATATAGATAATATATAACATAGGCAAAGTCACAAACAAAATCATCCATAGAGAAACCGGTCCAGCCATAGCCAAAGCCGGCATTGTCTTTCGCTTAAAATTGTTTTTTCGATTCATATCCAACCTCCTTTACTCAGTCTTAAACTTAATAGCCACTGCCTTCTCTGGATTCCAATATATATTTACAGCATCTCCCTCTTTAAAATCATCATCCTTCTCAAATCTAGAATAATTTATCTCACTGGCATCCTTGAGACCTATACTGGTCTTGACAACAGTTCCCATATAGAGAGAATCCTTGACCTTACCACTGAAGTCAAAGTCTTTTACAGGGTAGACACTGACCTTTACATACTCAGGTCTGATAGAGACATGGACACTTTCACCAATCTCAAATCCCTGACCATAGGCAAGAACTGTACCTGCTGAACTTTCAATAAATAAGATGTCATCACGGATATCAACAACCTTACCATCAAATATATTGGACTCACCAATAAAGCCCGCAACAAACTTAGTCCTCGGTCTATCATAGATCTCCCTAGGAGCTGCAAGCTGCTCTATAACACCATCATTCATTATAGCTATCCTATCACTCATAGTAAGAGC
>CAZRHX010000159.1:0-686 GCA_964599855.1 uncultured Tissierella sp.
CTCTGCTATGGCAAATAATGATTGAGTTATCTGATAGCCTTTATTCTCTATATATTTCCAAGGATCTAACCATGTTTGAACTCTTATTCTCACATGACTGAAAAGGAAAAATCCTAATATGCCACTAAATGTAAAGAGACCTATATTAAATAATATAAGTTTTCTATTTTCTTCATATATATACTGAAGTGATATAAATATAGTATAAAACATCAAAGCCATTCCTAAATCTTTCTGTAAAAACAAAAGTGCTATAAAAGAATACATTATAGCTAGCAATATATATGATGATTGTTTTTTGTTTTTATTTTTCTCGTAATTAGCATAAAATCCCGCTATGATAAATATCAATAAAATCTTTATAATTTCTCCTGGCTGAATACTGATTCCTTTGATTTCAATCCAGTTTATAGCTCCAAATTTTCTTTCACCCAATATAAATGTACTTGCAAATAAAAGATAAGATATAGCTATATATAAATACATAAGCTTATCCCATATTTTTATATGTTTTAGTAAAAAATAAGTTATATAAAAACAAACTATTCCAACTGCAAGCCACATTAATTGTTTGGTGCCTATAGAGGGATCCATCCTATATATCATAATAGTTCCTATTGAAACTAGCATGGTTGCAATCTGAAATATATAATTATCTCCCGTGGAAACTTTTATCAGGATAAAAT
>CAZRHX010000159.1:696-4451 GCA_964599855.1 uncultured Tissierella sp.
AAAATTAGATAAATAAACTATTATAAGTAATACCAAAGCATTTAGTATAGTTCGTAAATCGGGCATTTTACCTTGATATATTAACAATAGAAATATTGCTAAAAACTCAAATATAAAAAGTAATCTTCGTGGAGTATTTTTCCTTACATTCCGTTTACTACGTTTTAAAGACATGTTACACCTACTCTCTATTTACAAATAAAAATTCAATATTTCCTATCTTGATCCTATCTCCATTTGACATTTTTACAATATCAAAAATCTTTTCACCATTTAAAAAAGTACCATTAGAGCTTTTAAGATCTTTTAAAAAATATTGATTCCCATCTTTTATTATGTTGAAATGGTTTTTAGATACATATGGATCCTTAATAATTATATCATTGTCCACCTTTCGTCCCAAGGTTAAACTCTCTGCAATCACATAATGTTCATCTATCTTAAATGGTAATGATTCTTTTTTATTTATTAATTTTAAATAAGCTCCATCTCCCTGCTTACGTTTACTTATCCCTTTTATATCTAAGTAGATAAGCCTTATTATACTAAAAATAAACATATAAATAATAATAATAAAAATATATTTAAATACTATCGATAAAATATTATACATAAGTTTTCCTCCTATACATCTCCATCTATAGATGTTACCACAATTAAGTCTCTTTGTGAATAAATATATTATAAGTATTTCAATAACATCCAAAATTTGATACTATATAGTTAGATATAGAAGGGAGAGATAGCGATTAAAAAACTTACACGTTCTAAAGATAATAAAGTTTTTTCAGGAGTACTCGGAGGTATTGGACAGTATTTTAATATAAATCCATTGTTTTTAAGAATAATATATATTATATTTGCTATGAATTCTTTTTTAACTATGACTATTATATATATAATATCTAGCATTATAATCCCTTTAGATGATGTTATTATAGATGAGGATTCTTGTTCCAATTATAATATAAATAATAATTCTTTTTTAGGTCTAAGCTTAATAATTCTAGGTGTAATATTATTAATAAATACTTTTTTACCAATATATTTTCCAGAACTTTTATCTATAATTAAATATTATAGTAGGAAACTAATAACTCTTTGGCCAGTTATTTTAATTGTATTAGGTATTTATTTGTTGATAAATAAAGATAATAAATAAAAACAGTTTAGATAATAAAAACCCTATAAAACAAAATTTTTTGTTAACAACTATTTCATGTGTAACTTTATAAAAATTAAGTAAAAGGAGATATCAAAATGAAAATCACCGATATAGAACCACAGAGGAAAGAAGATAGAGTAAATATATATATAGACAATAAATTCGCCTTTGGATTAAGCTTAGAATTAAAATATAGTTTTGACCTTCATATAGATAAAGAAATAGATAGATCTTTCATAGAAGATGTACTAAAAGAAGAAGAAGCCAGAAAAGCAATAAATGCGGCTTTAAACTTTCTTTCATATCGTCAAAGATCTGAAAAAGAATTAAGAACTAAGTTATATGACAAGGGATATGAAGAAAATTATATTGAAAGAGCTGTTTCTTACTGTAAAGAACAAAATTATATAGATGACGAGACTTTTGCAACAAGTTTTGTAAAAGATAAAATCAACTTAAATCAATTCGGAAGTCATAGACTCGAAAGAGAACTTAGGTTGAAAGGAATATCTGACAATATAATAGAATCAGTTCTTGTTGAAGATAAAAAAAATGAATATGAAAGAGCTTTAAAAATTGCTCAAAAAAGATACTCTACTTACAAGAATGATGATAAAATTAAAAGCTATCGAAAACTTGGAGGCTTTTTACAGAGAAAAGGATTTTCTTTTGAAATAGTAAATAAAATATTAAAAGAATTATTGGATTGAGCGATATTATGTTTTATGTATATATTTTAAAATGTAAGGATAATACACTCTATACTGGATTTACCGTAAATTTAGAAAAGAGAATTGAAACACATAATAAAGGAATTGGATCCAAATATACTCGAGGTCGCATTCCTGTAAAATTAATTTACAAAGAAGAGTATATGACTAAAAGTGAAGCCCTCAAAAGAGAATATGAAATAAAAAAACTAACTAAAAAACAAAAAATAAATATAATAAAAGGTGAAAAAGCTTAATTAAGCTTTTTCACCTTTTGTAAATTTTTTAACTGTATTGCCTTTTTTAACTTTATCCTTATTTAGAATACCCATAATAAGAGCCACACATATCCCTGTAAGACCTGCTGCAGTACCTAATATAAAAACAGAAAAATTACTTATATCATCTAAAAATATTATTCTTCCATTTATTGTAAGTAATGCAATAACACCTATAACAATAGAAACTATTCCCGGCATAAACTTTGCTATCTTTTTATTTTTATATTTTATAGAAGTAAGATAGCTTAATATCATAATCACAATTGATATTAAAATAAATATCTTTGAATATTTTAAATGTTCCATTAAATCCTTCATAAAGCTCCTCCTATTAGTAAGTTTATAATATATATTAATATTCTATCTTTTTAATATCTCGTTTTAATATCTCGTTTCTCCAAATTTCAGTATACTTTTGTGTAGACCATTCTGCCATAATAATACTGTCACTTTCTGGAATTTCTATTCTTGCCAAAGGAAGAGAATTTATGTCTCTAACTATATCGCTACTATAGACTAATAGCTCAAACTGATTTCTAATTAGTATTATATCTTCATTAGGTGAAGAATACATATCTATGATGTTAGGAAATTTCCGTTTTATTTCATCCCATAGTATAAAGTGGCTATCGTGGCCTATGATTTCTTCTGGTGGAACTGTTTTTACAATAAAGTCTTTATAAATTTCTTCTTCATTTTTTTCATAATTAACTCTACCTTTTAGCATCCAATATCCATTTTTTCTAATAATACCAATATTACTTTCATCTAATAACACTGTTTCATCGACATTCAATAAACCTTGCGCCCCTTCTAAAAACATATCTTTGCCATTATCTATTATATCTTCTAAATTTATAGAATTGTCACTTTTTAAATTATCTACCGTTTGTATTTTTATAGTTTTTTTATTTTTATTTTCAAGATCTATCATTTCTGTAGAAATATAATTATTTCCTAAATATAAAATATTTTTTAAAATAGACCTCTCTCTTATATTCATATCATTACCTCTATTTACTTCTCTCTCAACAGAACTATTTTTTTCATTCTTACTGTAATCCTTATATATTTGAGGTTTTGCATCTATCTCATCATATATCCTGCTTTCTTTCATAGTTCTATTCACATCTATTTCCCAAAAACCACTCTTTCTAGGAAATAACAATTCATCTATCTCATATATCTCTTGTATTTCCTTATCTTCAGTATTTATCCAAATAGTACTATATGACCAATTTGGAATATTCTTTTCTTCATCAAATATTGAAGATTTTATACCTAATAAAACGCCACTACTTGAATCTTTGGTTTCTTTAATATTTAAATCTTTATTTAATTCTTCTTGTATATTTATATACTTATTTATTTCTTCTGAACTAACTTTATCCATAACCTTTTCAAGTTTATAGAATCCATCTTCAATATATAAAAACAGACCATTTTCATTGTCCTTTATAGCTTCCATAAAAAACTGATTATCATTATATATGCTAAAAACTTCTATAGTTTTACTATATATGCCCAGTTTAGCAGCATCAATTTTATACTTGTATAAAAGATAATCTACAGTATTTACTTTTTTCATCTTAAAAGAAG